>JANQPR010000111.1 GCA_028285385.1 Phycisphaera sp. | reverse complement strand
ACCAACTCGCCGCCGAGGCCGAAGGGTCGCTGCCGAGTTGGCAACGCCGGACGCCGCGCGGCATCGACATCACCGCCCCGCCGCCGGGCAACGCGGTTTGGCTCGGCGTCGAACCCGTCCGCGCCAAGCACCGCCGCTACCCGCTCGAAACACTGACGCTCACGCTCGACCGCTCGACGTTCCCCGGCCCGCTGCGGTCCGACAACCCGGTCGAGCTCATCGTGCCCGGTGTCGCCCTGCACATCCTCGGGCAGATGCGTCCCATCCACGCCGAGGACCCGCAGCTCGAAGCACAGCCGTTCGTCTCCGCCGACGAACAAGGCAACCGTGTAATCGACTTGGCCGGGTACCGCGACGGCGACCGCATCGGCGCCTTCGGTGCCGAACGCGCGATGGAGCACCGCCTCCGCGGCTCGCGCGGCCAGACCACGACGCAACTCGACACCGGCGACACGGTCCGCCGCGTCGACCCCGAACGCGGGAACGATGTCGTCCTCACCATCGACCACCGCCTACAGGCACGCATCCAGGCTTTGATGTCGCACGACGACCGCGTCGGGCTGATGCGTATCCAGCCGTGGATTGACACGCCGCACCTGCCCGTCGGCACGCCGTTGCACGGCTCGGCCGCCGTGATCGACATCCAGACGCGCGAGGTCCTCGCCGCCGTGAGTGTCCCGGGCATCACGCTCGACCAGCTCACCAACGACCGCGCGTCCATCTTCGGCAACTTCACCGACGAGCCCTTCACCTTCCGCCCCACCGCGTACGCCCGTGAACCCGGCTCCACCATCAAGCCGCTCATCCTCGCCGCCGCGATCACCGATGGCGAGTTCGGCCTCGACGAGACCATCGACTGCTCTCAGGGCTACCTCTACGAGAACCGGCCCGACACGTTCCAGGACTGGATCTACCGGCAGTACGGCGGCCTGACCTTCGGCGTCCTCGACGGCGCCACCGCCATCAAGGTCAGCTCGAACACGTTCTTCGGCATGCTTGGGCAACGCTTGAAGCCCCGCCGAGTACACGCCTGGCTCGAAGCGTTCGGCGCGGGACGCAGGCTCGGCGTCGAGGTCGACGAACGCGGTGGCTTCCTTTTCGATGCGCAAGATCGCAACGCCGCGGGCCTGGCCAACCTCGCGTGCATCGGGCAGGGCCAGATCACCATGACCCCGCTACAGGTGCTCGCCGCGCACGCCGCGCTCGCGACCGGCGAGTTCGTGCCGCCGACATTCGTCCGCGGGACTATGCGCGAGTCGTACGACCTCGGCCTGACCGACGCCGCGATGACCGCCGCGCAACGCGGCATGTGGAAGTCCGCCAACGAGGACCGCGCCGGCGATATCACCTCCGGCACCACCTACCAGCTCAACCTCGGCGAGGGGCTCGGCAGCGAGCCGTACTTCAACGCCCCGGGCGTCACCGTCTACGCCAAGTCCGGCTCGGCCCAAAGCACCCCGACCTACGAGAAGCACGACGCCGACGGGGACGGCTACGCCGAGCCCGTCACCCGGGACACCCCGATCGCCCGCGCCGGAGCCCACGGCTGGGCCGTCGCGCTCGTGCAACCCGACGGCGAGAGCCAGCCGACCATCGGCGTCGTCGTTTGCGTCGAGCACGGCTGGTCCGGCGGGAAGTCGGCCGCGCCCCTGGTCAACCAGATCATCCACGCCTGCCAGGCCGAGGGGTACCTGCCCCTGCCCGGCGAGGCCCGCACCGCGGAGGCGGCACGTTGAGCGACTGGCTCGACAACCTGCTGCGTTTCCTTCGACCCAACGCCGCATGGGTCGCGCTCGGCGCGGCGCTGCTGCTCACGTGGGTCGGCGTCGAAGCCATCGGCACCGTCCGCGCCGACTACGCCGCCCGGCAGTTCCAGTGGCTGCCGCTCGCGCTAATCGTCCTGGTCGTCTTCATGCTCCCACACCCCAAGCTCCTCGGGCCGCTCGCCTACCCGGGGCTGTTGTTCTGCCTGCTGCTGCTGGTGTTCGTGCTGCTGTCGTTCGTCCCGCGCACCGTCGTGCCCCGCATCAACGGCGCGACGTCGTGGATCAACCTGGGCGTGATGAACTTCCAGCCGTCGGAAGCCACGCGTGTGTTCTTCGTGCTGGCGCTCGCGTGGTACCTGCGCTTCCGCGACAACCACCGCACGCTGCGCGGCCTGCTCGTGCCGTTCGTGATCATGCTCATCCCCGTCGGATTAATCCTCAAACAGCCCGACCTCGGCGTCGCGCTGCTGTTCGGCCCGACGCTCCTGGTTGTGCTCATCGCCGCCGGCGCGAAGCTCCGCCACCTCGGCACGATCGTCGGGCTCGGCGTCCTGCTCATCGCGATCAACGTGGTGCTAGTGTCCTTCTCATCGCCCGAGACACGTGGCGGCAGCAACTACGCCCCCTGGCTCGCCACCCACCAGCAGATGCGCATCAAGTCCATGCTCGACCTCGCCACCGGCGGCGACCGCTACGTCCAGACCGCCGCGTACCAGCAGGACAAAACGATGACCCTTATCGGCGCCGGCGGCGCGGCGGGCAACGGGGCCGAGCGTTCCGCGGTCCTGTTCGACTACAACTTCATCCCCGAGCTGCACAACGACATGATCTTCGCCGTCGTCGTCAACCGCTGGGGCCTGCTCGGCGCGTGGGGCGTGCTCGCGCTGTACCTGGTGATGGCGCTCGCGATCCTGTCGGTCGCGGCGCGGAGCAAGGACCCGCTCGCCCGGCTGAGCTGCGTCGGGTTCGCCGCGATGATCCTGACCCCGGCGGTCATCAACATCGGCATGTGCCTCGGCTGGATGCCCGTCACCGGGATCACGCTCCCGTTCGTCAGCTACGGCGGGTCGTCGCTGCTGTTTTCGTTCGCGATCATCGGCCTGGTCCTGAACTTCGCCGCCCGCCGGCCGAAACCCTTGGCCCGCCCCAGCTTCGAGTTTGATCACGCCGACGCGATCTTCCAGTAACCCCCGGAAGTGGCCACGGCATGAGGTCTCGCGGCTTGCGGCTAGCCCAACCCCGGCATCAAGTACGCCCAGATCTCGTTGCGGAACACCATCACGATCAGTGTCGCCGCGCACAGCGACGGCCCGTACGGGATCACGCGCGTCTTGCCCTTCAGCACCGCCGACACCCCCGTCGTCACCAGCACGACCAAGATCCCAATGAACGGCGCGACGAAGAACGCCAGCGTCGCGTCCCGCCACCCGATCACCGCGCCGACCGCCGCCATCAGGTGCACATCCCCCAGCCCCATCGCCTCCTTGCCGAACAACAGCGTGCCGAAGATCCGGATAAACCACACCACGCCCCCGCCGACGAGGTAGCCGAGGAGCACGCCGCCAAACGACCGCAACACGAGCGGGTCTTCGGGTAATGCGCCGAGGCCCACAACCTTTCCGAACGGCTGCCCCATAAACCACCACGCCAAGCCGCCAAATACGACGACCGGTAGCAGGAACAAAGCTTCTTTCATTACCTCACGACGCGGGTGCGGGTGGACCAGAATCAGATTGGGGTCGTCGGGGTCTACCCCCTCCGGGAGTTCCGGCTCTTCCGCAAAACTCAGGGGGATAGCTCCCGTTTTTAGCAACAGCAACGAGACCAATAACCCAAAACCTGCCCCCATCGCAAGGTAGGTTCCCGCCATATCCGTGACCGGGATCAGCGATCCCCACCACCTCCCGATGTTCCCGGCTGACTCGCCAACCAACCCAATCAAAACAGCCGCAGGCTGAAACAGCGCCACCACGCTCGCCGTCCACGTGATCCCCAACGGGATGATGTACAGCTTCGCGTCGATCACCGTCGCCGCGATCATGCACGCCAGCAGACACAGGTGCACCGCCAACACCGGCCAACTCCACAGCACCCCCGTCTCCGCGAACACCGGACGCAAACCCGTGAAGTAGTACACCCACGTCAGCCCCGCGAACAGCACGCCCGTCGTCAGCTCCACCAACGGGTACTGCCCGCTGATCGGCGCCTTACAGAACCGGCACTTGCCCCGCAACCACAACCACCCCAGCACCGGCACGTTGTCGAACCACTTCAGCTTCTTCTCACACGTCGGGCACCGCGACGGCGGCGACACCACGCTCAGCCCCTCCGGCACGCGGTAGATCACCACGTTCAGAAAACTGCCCACGCAACAGCCCCACACCCCCAGCAATATCACCGCAAACAGATCGAGCGAAATCACGATGGTTTACTCATCGCCCCCACCACCCCCGGGGGTCAAATCCCCGTCGGCGGTCAGCTCCGCGATCCGGGTTTCCGCCCGATCCAGGATCGATCGGCAACGCTTGACCAACGCCGACCCGCGCTCGTATTGCGCGATGGCGTCCTCGATCCCGATCTCGCCGTGCTCCACTCGGTCGATGAGCGCCTCGAGCTGCTCGAGCGCCTGCTCGAACGACAGGTTGTCCGCCGGGTCCGGCTTGCGCTTCTTCGAGATGGTCTTCTTCTTCGCCACGGATGAATCCTAACGCACGCTTTCAGCAACCGGCTCGGACCGACGCCAATCGTGTAGACGTAGTCTCAACTGAACAGGGACGGCGAGCCACCCGCGCCCGGACGCTTCGTCTTGACCGTCGACCTTGGCGCTTTCTTGGGGCGCTTGGCCGGGCCAGTTGAGGCGGCAGAATCCGGGCCCAACCCGTCCGACGCCGCCTC
>JANQPR010000086.1 GCA_028285385.1 Phycisphaera sp. | reverse complement strand
GAGACGTCGGCGGGGTCGATGAGCAACGCGTTGTCGCCGTCGGCGAAGATCCGGCCGCCGTTGTTGACGACGCCGAGCGTGTTCGCGCCGATCGACCCGGCGCCGCGGATCGTGTGGGCGTTGGTGTTGGTCAGGACTTCGGTGCCGCTGTCGCCGAGAAAACGGTTGAGGGTGGTCGGCTGATCGAACAGCGTCCACGTGCCGTTGCCCGAGAGCGTGACGTTCCCGACAAGGACGGTGTCGGTGTTGCTGTTGATGCCGCGCTGCGTGACGGCCTGGTTGTTGGTGAACGTGCCGGTGAGCCGCGGGTCGATGTCGTTGAGGATGAGCAGGTCGGCGTCGTTGGTGAGCGATCGCAGCACCACATTCTGACCGACAACGCGGATCACGCCCGTGCCCGTGGTGGTGACGGTGCCGTCGAGGTCGGTGCCGGTGCTGAGTTCGACGGCCGAGCCGTCGGTTGCGCGGAGCGTGCCGGCGTTGCGGAAGACGCCCTGCCGGAGTTGGAGCGTGCCGCCGTCGACGGCCTGGAGGACGCCGGCGGCGGCGTTGAACACGTCGGCGCCGTTGCCGTCGGCGTCGGTGTCGGAGGGCTGGATGACGAGCCGGTTGGTGCCGGTCGCGGAGACCGTGCCGCGGTTGACCAGGCCCATACTGCCGACGCCGATGCTGCCGGCCCCGCCGATGGCGTGATCCGTGTCGTTGGTGAGGATGGCGGTGCCGTTGGTGGCGAAGACGCGGTTGACGGTCGCTGGCGCGTCGCCGAGGGTCCAGACGCCGCTGCCGGTGAGCAGCACGTCGCCGTCGATGCGGGTGTCGGTGTTGAGGCTGACGCCGTTCTGACCGACCGCATCGTTGTTGGTGAAGGTGCCAACGAGGATCGGGTCGATGCCGTTGTCGATATCGAGTTGGCCGTCGTTGGTAACGCCGTCGAGGGTGACGGTGTTGCCCACGAGCGCAACGACACCGTTGCCGGTTGTGCTGAAGGTGCCGCCGCGGATCGTGGAGGTGCCTTGGAGTTCGACCCGCGAGCCGTCCGAGGCCTCGATGACGTTGTCGCTGCGGAAGACGCCGCCTTGGAGGCGGAGCGTGCCGCCGTTTGAGGCACGGAGGAGGCCGGTCGTGGTGTTGTGGAAGTTTGCGCCGTTGCCGTCCACGTCGGCGTCGGAGGGCTCGAGCACCAGCACGTTGCCGGACCCGGAGTCGGCGTGGATCAACCCGTGGTTGATGACGCCCGTGTTGTTGCCGCCGACGGCGCCGGAGCCGCGGATGGTGTGCAGCGCATCGTGGGTCAGCACGCTGTCGGCGGCGAGGCCGAGGATGCGGTTGACGTTGAGCCCGGCGTCGTTGAGCGTCCACGTGCCGTTGCCCGTGAGCGTCACGTCGCCGCTGACCCGGGCGTCGGTCGTGGCCCCGGTGCCGTTGTGGTGGATCGTGCCCTGGTTCGTGATTGTGCCGACGAACACCGGGTCGATGCCGTTCTCGATCGTGAGGTCGCCCGTGTTCGTGACCGTGTCGAGGGTAACGGTGTTGCCGGTGATCGCGACGACGCCGTCGCCGGCGGTGGTGACGGTGCCGCCGGTGAGGGTGGTGGTGCCGTTGAACTCGACGCGCGAGCCGGCCAAGGCCTCGATGACGTTGTCGTTGCGGAAGGCGCCGCCCTGGAGCCGGAGCGTACCGCCGTTCGACGCACGGAAGACGCCGGTGCCGGTGTTGTGCACCGCGTTGCCGTTGCCGTCGGCGTCGGCGGTCGGGGAGGGGTCGATAACGAGTGGGTTGGTCGCGTTGGCATCGATCAGGCCGCGGTTGGCCAGGCCGAGTGTGTTGGCGCCGATGTTGCCGGCCCCTTGAATCGTGTGCCCGTTGGCGTTGGTCAACACGTCAGTGACGCTGATGCCGAGGATGCGGTTCACGGTCGGCGCCGCGTCATTCAGGGTCCACGTCCCCGTGCCGTCGACGGTGACGTCGCCGTTGATGCGGACGTCGGTCGCCGAGCCGGTTCCGTCCTGGAGGAAGTCGCCGTGATTGGTGAGCGTGTTGACCAGCAGCGGGTCGACGCCGTTGTCGATGGTGACCTGGCCCTGGTTGGTGATGTTGGTGAGGGTCGCGTTGCCGTCGACGAAAACCGTAGCGCCGCCGGAGGCGTTGAGGGTGCCGCCGGTGAGGTTCGTGCCGGCAACAAGGCGGACGTCGGACCCCGCGCCCGTTGCGGTGATGGTGCCATTGGTGTTGTCGTAGTTGCCGGCGTTGAGCTGGAGCCGGCTGCTGTTCTCGGCGGCGAGCGTGCCGTGGTTGGTGAACGTGCCGATGGGGTCGACGGTGAGGGACGGGCCGGACGTGTCGGCGATGATCGAGCCGTGGTTGACGAGGTTGGCGCCGTTGTCGCCGAGCTTGCCGGCGCCGCGGATGGTGTGCCCGTCGCCGTTGGTGATCGTGTTGCCGGAACTGGCGACGACAACGCGGGACGGCGTGCCGACCATCTGCACGGTGCCCGTGCCGGTGAACGCCAAGTCGCCGGCGTTGGAGACGAGGTCGGTGAACAGGCCGGTGCCGTTGATCAGGATCGTGCCGTCGTTCGCGACGTCGCCGTTGACGAAGAGGTCTTGGCTATTGTTGAATCGCAGCGTATTGCCGACGCCGACGTCGAGGTTCTCGATGGTCGGCGTCGTGTCGAGCGTGACGGTCGCGCCGGGGTCGCGGTTGATCGTGACGTTGTAGGTGTCCGCGGCGTTGTCGGGGACGATTGTCGGGTCCCAGTTGCCGTCGGCGCTCCAGCCGCCGTCACCGGTGTTCCACGCGCTCTCGATCAAGGCGGCCCTCGCGGGGGCAACCAACGCCGCGATCGTCACCGCGATGCACGTCGGGGTCATGACGACCCACATCGACCGCCTGCGTCGCGTCGTAGCCCTCATGGTGTCTTCCTCTCCTGATCGCGTCGAGATGCGCCTCTCAGCCCGGCGTCCGTTGCCGTGATCACTCAAGTCAAGCGTACCACCATCACCAAAACGGCGACGCGTTCGGCGCACGAAAAAGGCGACGATGCTTTCGCACCGTCGCCCGGAGGGAAAAGAGAGACACGGGGGCCTCGGGGGCGATTGGTTGTGGCCACAGGCCACGGCTTGACGCCGTCGCCTGCGGGAGTGAGCGGGTGATCAGACAGCGCCGGCGAAGACGGCCTGCGCCTCTTCGATGGCCTGGGGCAGCTGCGCCACGATCTCGTCGAAGTCCTTCTGCTGGAGCTTCAGGCCCTCACGGACCTTGTCGTCGATCTCGCTGCCCTCGACGTCGCCGGTGTAGCCGAGCTCGAGCTGCTTGGTCAGGTGGTCGGCGACGTACACCAGCGACGCGAGCGTCCGGCTGCCCTCGGGCAGGTCGAGCGGGCGGTGGTGGTAGCCGGCGACGTTCTGGAACGACGCGGGGAACTTCCAGAGCTTGCACAGCTCCATGCCGAACTGCTCGTGCGTCGCGCCGAGCTTCTCGAACTCGACCTCACGCAGCGGCCGGCCGGTCTGGCTGGCGGCCTCGACGGCATCGACGAACTCGTTCCGCCGGGCCTGCATCTCGACCATGATCCCGATGTCGTGGATCAGGCCGGAGAGGAACGCCTCGTCGGGCAAGCCGAGGCCGGCCTTGTTGGCGAGCAGGCGCGTCGCGGTCGCGGAAGCGATGGAGTGGGTCCACAGCTCGCGGGCGTCGAAGTTCGGGCTGATCTTGCCGCCGCGGAACAGCTTGGCGAGGCTCGCGGCGATGGCGATGTTCTTCACGGCGTTGAGGCCGAGCAACACGATCGCGCGGTTGATGCTGCCGATCTGCCCGGGCAGGCCGTAGAACGCGGAGTTCACGACCTTGAGGATGCGGGCGCCCAGCGCCGGGTCGTTGCTGATGACCTTGTTGAGGTCCTGGGCGGTGGAGTCCGGGTCCTCGACGAGCTGGATGATCTTGAGCGTGACTTCCGGGAGCGTCGCGATGTGCGAGATCTCGCGGATCGCCGACTGGATCAGCTCGGGCTGATCGACGGCGGCGTCGGTTGCGGCGTCGGGGGCGGCGGTGTCGGGGGTCGTGGTCATCGTGCGGCCTCTGCGGTTCCCATGGAGACGGACAACGCGGCAACGGCGTTCTGTTCGGACATCGGGCGTCGCCGGGGCGGGCTTCAGGGCCGGGGTGAGACGGGCCCAAGAACGGGGCGGGCCCCGCGGGTCCGGTCGCGGTTGCGGGTTGTGCGGGCTGGGCAACCTCCGGGCACGGGGCGGTCGCGTTGGCGGGATTGAGCGGTTTGGGGGGCGATTCCGCAAACCCGGGGACGCGGGGCGGCGTACGATGAAGCCATGGCCCTGCGTTTCGAAACCCTGTGGAACACGCCCGGCGGCGAGGTGTACCGCCAAGCCGTCCGGCGCCGTGCTTGGCCGGCCAAGATGGGCGTCGGTGCGGCGTTGCTGGTTGGGTTGCTGCCCCTGTTTTTGGTTGTGATCGCGGCCCTGGTCGCCGGCGCGGCGGTGTATTTCGTGTGCTCCGTGCTCGCCCGGATCGGGGGGTGGCTGCGCGGTGAGCGTGACCCGTTCGCGGGCGAGTCGACTCCGCCGGACCCGTTACGGGAGAACGTACGGGTGATGCCGCGGGGGTCTTGAACCACCGCGTTATTCTGGCCGGATGCAAACCGCTCGAGGCCAGACATTCACCAAGCACTTCCGGGCCACGTGCGTGACGACGCTGCTTGTCGGTGTGTTGTGTGCGTGGGGCTGCCGGGCCGGGGAGCCGGGAACGGCCGACGCGCTCGACGTGGCGTCTTCAACGCCGCGGGTGATCCGTGTCGCCGCGTTCAACACGGCGCTATCGCGTGACGAACCCGGGGCATTGCTTGCCGCGGCGATGGAGGGCGATGACCGCGAGCTTGCCGCCGTCGCCGAGATCCTGCAGCGTGTCCGGCCGGATGTGGTCCTCCTGAGTGAAGTCGATCGTGACCCGACGGGCGAGCTGTACCGCGCGCTCCAGGCCAACTACCTGGGCGTCTCGCAGAACAACGCGGAGCCGATCTCGTATCCGTTTATCTACGCCCCCGAGGTCAATACCGGGGAGCCCAGCGGCGTCGACCTGGATCGCGACGGCGGAGTCGGAGGGCCGGGCGACGCGTACGGCTGGGGCAACTACCGTGGGCACTACGGCCTGGTGTTGCTGTCCCGGCTACCGATCGACGCTTCGGGGGTCCGGGGCTTCCGGAAGGTCCGCTGGTTGGGCGTAGACGCCAACGTGATGCCCAAGGGCTGGTACTCAACGCAAGCGGAAGGTCGAAAACGGTTGAGCTCGAAGACGCACGTCGAGGTGCCTGTTATGCCTCCCCGTGGGCGGCCTGTGTGGCTCTTGATCAGTCACCCTACGCCGCCGGTGTTCGACGGCCCGGAGGACCGCAACGGGCGACGCAACCACGACGAAATCCGCTTCTGGATCGACCGCCTCGACGGCGATCGGTACGCGGACGACGGCGGCGTCGAGTCGCGCATCCCGCGGAGTGACCCGGTGATCGTGTTGGGCGACCTCAACGCCGACCCACACGACGGCGACTCGTTCGGCGACGCGATCGATCGCCTCGTCAACCATCCGCGGCTGCAGGACCCCAAGCCGACGAGCCGGGGCGCCGTCGCGGCGGGCCAGAGTCAAGGTGGTCTCAACGCGCAACACGCCGGCGATCCTGCGCTCGATACCGCCGACTTCCCCGACGCGCCGCCGCGCGGGCCGGGCAACCTGCGGGTCGACTACGTGCTCCCGTCGAAGACCCTGAAGGTCGTCGCCGCCGGCGTGTACTGGCCGGCGCCCGGCGAGCCGCACGCCGAGTTGGTCGAGGTCTCCGACCACCGGCTGGTGTGGGTGGACCTCGCGGTCGAGTGACGCTCGGCCCGTGCCGCCGTGTCGGCCCATGCGGTACGCTCCTTCACATGGGCCGTCCCTGCTCCGCCATTTGCTGGTTCGTCACGCTGGTGTTGCTCGCGCCGGCGGCCGGGGCGCAGCCGCCGACGCCGGTTGCCGGGGACGCTCGACCGGTCACGGTCCCCACGCCTTCGGGCAACGTGACGGTGTCGTACGCCTCGCCGCGTGACACGCTGCGGACGTTTCTCTCCGCAATCAACGCCGTGAAGAACGAGGGCCGGGAAGACCTCTGGCCGGTTGTGCTCGACTGCCTCGACCTCGACACGATGCGCGTCGACCCGGACTCGTTCCTCGCCCAGCAGCGGGCCCAGCAGCTCCTCGCCGCGATCGACTACATCCGGTGGGTGGAGTTCGACGACCTGCCCGACGCCGAGGCGTTGGCCCCCGGGCAAGACACGTACACGTTCTTCCCCCGACCGTTCAGCGAGAAAGACCAGGCGTTGGCCCGGCGGTTCGAGCTCGACAACGAGCACATCGCGCTGGTCGAGACCGCCCCGGGGCGGTGGCAGTTCGACGCCGAGACGCTGTTCACGCTGCCCTCGCTCTATGAGAAGGCGCTGCAGAAGGGGACGCTGAAAGTCGTGGAGGGCGGTGAGTTCAGTTCGGTGATCGAGCCGTATGTGCCCGAGGCGCTCGTCGAGGGGCGTTGGCTGGAGGTGAAGTACTGGAAGTGGATCGGCATCGGCGTGCTGATCTTCATCGGGGTCGTCCTGGACCGTTTGCTGCGGGCGATATGGCGGGGGCTGGTCGTCGGCCGGGTTGGGCGGCGGACGGGGGAAGCGCTGGCCAAGTCGATCGCGATGACCGCCCGACCGATCGGGATGTTCGCGGCGGGCGTGTTCTGGCTGCTGACGATCCACCTGCTGGCGTTGCCGGAGACGGCGCACCAGTTCCTGCGCGCCGCGGCGGCGGTGTGGACGGTGTTGGCCGGGACGTGGGCTGCGTGGCGGCTCGTTGACCTCGGCGCCGAGTTCCTCGCCGCCCGCGCGGTGCGGACGTCGTCGAAACTCGACGACATCCTGGTGCCACTCGTCCGGCGGGCGGTGAAGATCTTCGTGGTCGCGATCGGCATCGTCTACGCCGCCAACGCGCTGAACATCCCGATCGGCCCGATGGTCGCGTCGCTGGGCATCGGTGGCCTGGCGTTCGCGTTCGCCGCGAAGGATACGATCGAGAACTTCTTCGGCAGCGTCGCGGTCGTGCTCGACCGGCCGTTCGAGGTCGGCGACTGGGTCGTCATCAACGACATGGAGGGCACGGTCGAGGAGCTCGGCTTCCGCTCGACACGCATCCGCACGTTCTACAACTCGCAGATCACCGTGCCCAACGCGACGCTCGTCCGCGCATCAATCGACAACTACGGCCGCCGCAAGTACCGGCGGTGGAAGACGCACCTCGGCGTGCAGTACGACACGACGCCGGAGCAGCTGATCGCCTTCGCCGAGGGCGTGCGCGAGCTGGTCCGCACGCACCCGTATACCCGCAAAGACTACTACCAGGTGTGGTGCCACGAGTTCGGCGACTCGTCGCTCGACGTCTTGCTCTATGTGTTCTTC
>JANQPR010000071.1 GCA_028285385.1 Phycisphaera sp. | reverse complement strand
TACGAAGCGCTCACGGCCAAGGCCCACGAGCACGGGGCGCTAGTCGTCGCCGCAACCGACCTGCTCGCGTGCTGTCTGATCCGGCCACCGGGCGAATGGGGTGCGGATATCGCCGTGGGTAGCGCCCAACGCTTCGGCGTCCCCATGGGCTACGGCGGGCCGCACGCGGCGTTCCTGGCGACCAGGAACGAGTACGCCCGCAAGATGCCCGGCCGACTCATCGGCGTATCGAAAGACGCCCACGGCAACCTCGCCCTGCGCATGGCGATCCAGACCCGTGAGCAACACATCAAGCGCGACAAGGCCACGAGCAACATCTGCACCGCTCAAGCGCTGCTGGCAAACATCGCCGGGTTCTATGCGGTTTGGCACGGGCCAGAAGGGTTGCGGCAGATCGCCGCCCATGTTTGCTCGCTTGCCGTGTGCTTCCTTGATCGACTGGGTATCGCCGGCCACCCCGTCGAAGCGAGGCACTTCTTCGATACCGTTCGTATTCAGAACGTTGACGCAGACTCCATTGTCTCCTCGGCCTCAGAAGCGGGTTTCAACCTCCGAAAACTCGACGACGAATCAGTTGCGGTAACGTTTGACGAAACTCACACGATCGAACACGTCGACGCCCTGGTTAGTGTGTTCGGCAAAGTCGGCATGCGCGTTCCAACGGAAGTGGTGTCTGTTCCCAACTCGTTAGCCCGTGGCACGGCTTTCCTCCAACACCCCGTCTTCAATGCCTACCACACCGAGCACGAGATGTTGCGCTACCTGCAGCGGCTTGTGTCGCGCGACTACGGCCTCGCGCACGGCATGATCCCGCTCGGGTCGTGCACGATGAAGCTCAACGCCGCCGCCGAGATGATCCCGGTGACGTGGGACAAGTGCGCTAACCTACACCCGTATTGCCCGGCCGATCAAGCCAAGGGCTACTCCGAACTGTTCCGCGATCTCGAGGCTTGGCTGGCGGAGATCACTGGCTTCGCGGCGGTGTCGCTGCAACCCAACGCGGGGAGCCAGGGCGAGTACGCCGGGCTGATGTGCATCCGGGCGTACCACCGATCGCGCGGCGACACGCAACGCGACGCCTGCCTCATCCCCACCAGCGCCCACGGCACCAACCCGGCGTCGGCGGTGATCGCCGGAATGCGTGTCGTGCCCGTCGCGTGCGCAGACAACGGCGACATCGACCTCGACGACCTCACAGCCAAGGCCAAGCAACACGCCGACACCCTCGCGGCGCTGATGATCACCTATCCATCGACGCACGGCGTGTTCGAGGACACGGTCCGTGACGCCTGCGCGATCGTCCACGAACGCGGCGGGCAGGTCTACATGGACGGCGCCAACATGAACGCGCAAGTCGGGCTCACATCACCGGGCAAGATCGGGGCCGACGTCTGCCACCTCAACCTGCACAAGACGTTCTGCATCCCCCACGGCGGCGGCGGCCCGGGGATGGGGCCGATCGGCGTGGCAAAGCACTTAGCACCGTTCCTGCCGGCTTCACCCCTAAAGCAAGGCGAGAACACGTACGCGGTCTCTGCCGCGCCGTACGGCAGCCCGATGATCCTGCCGATCTCCTGGATGTACATCGCCATGATGGGACCCGACGGGTTGCGCGAAGCCAGCGAGCGCGCGATCCTCAACGCCAACTACATGGCGTCACGCCTGCGCGGGCACTTCGACATCCTGTACACCGGACCGTCCGGCACCGTCGCGCACGAGTTCATTGTCGACTGCCGGCCGTTCGACCGCGCGGTCGGCGTCACGGTCGACGACATCGCCAAGCGGCTGATGGACTACGGCTTCCACGCGCCGACGATGAGTTGGCCGGTCGCAGGGACATTGATGATCGAGCCGACCGAGAGCGAGAGCAAGGCGGAACTCGACCGGTTCTGTGACTCGATGATCGCCATCCGCGCCGAGATATCAAAGATCGAGAATGGACAGTGGCCGGCCGACGACAACCCGCTCCAGCACGCGCCGCACACCGCCGAGACCGTGACCGCCGAGCCGTGGACGCACCCGTACACCCGGCAGGAGGCGGCGTTCCCCGTGCCGGCGCAACGCCAGCCCGGGCACAAGTTCTGGCCCAGCGTCGGGCGGGTCGACAACCCGTACGGCGACCGGAACCTGGTTTGCTCTTGCCCGCCGATGATGGAATACGCCGCTACGGCGGCCGCCAATCCTCCTGCGGAATAGTGGCAGTTGGGCTGATCCGTCCCGATATCGACCTACGGGTTTGACGCATTCCTAACCGTTTTCGGGGCGTAAGCGTTGTCAACGACGCCCACTTCCCGCATCATGATGCATCCATTCTACGGGAGCCCACGATGCCAGTCCGCTTCGATTCGCGCGCCTCGACCCACTCGCACCGTCACGCCGGTTCCGCCCTCACCACAGGGCTGATCGTTCTCGCGCTGATCGCCGTCGCGGCGGCGGTGTACCTCGCCAGTGCCGGCGACACCGTGCAGGGCGTCGATCACGACCGTCTGGTCAAGAGCCTCGGGCTGGGCAGCCCCGTCGCTAACGGCCTCGCCGACGGGTATGTGGACGCCGACGGTGACCTGCTCGCCGACGCCCCCACGCAAACACGCGACCCCGAGACGCTGCGGTTCTGCTACATCGCCGGCGCGAGCAACATCTCGCCGTCGCAGTTCGAGGCGCTGCTGCGACACATCGAGTCCGCGGTCGGCAAGCCGGTCGAATACGTGACGCTGGCCAGCGACGATGCTCAACTGCTCGCACTGGCAAACGGCGAGTTGGACATCGCGGGGTTCAACACCGGCGGCGTGCCGCGGGCCGTCAACGTCGCCGGCTTCGTCCCGTGTGCCGCGCCCGTCAAGGAAGGCGAGCCGGCCAGCTACCGCATGGTGCTCATCACGCCGGCCGGTAGCGATCTCGCCAAGCCCGAGGACATCGCCGGCCGATCGATCGCGTTTACCAGCCGGTACTCCAACTCCGGCACCAAGGCGCCGCTCGTGCTCCTGCGCGACCGGTTCAAGCTCCGCCCCAGTTACGACTACGACTGGCGTTGGACCTATGGCCACGACGCCAGCATCGCCGGCATCGCCGAGGGCAGGCTGGAAGCCGCCGCGACCGCGTCCGACCTGCTCGCCGCCGCCGTCGCCAACGGGCAGATCAAGGAGTCGGACTACCGCGTGCTGTACGAGTCCGAGCCGTTCCCCGTCGCGGCGCTCGGCTACGCCCACGACCTCGACCCCGCGTTGGCCCAGAAGATCGAATCCGCGTTGCTTAGCTTCGAGGCGACGGGCACCCCGGTCGTCGACGCGCTCGCCGGCGCGGACGGCCTGACCCCGGTGAACTACAAGGACGAGTTTGCTCTGATCCGCCGGATCGACGACGCCGCGGGCTTCAAACACCAGTTGCCCGAATCCGCCGGCGAGGAAGAAAAGCCGTCGGAGAGCGACGCCTCCGAAACCGCGGCCTGATTCGGTCTTGTTCTGACAGACGATCGACGTTCTGCTCGCTGTCAGCCGAGCGGCGCGTGTTCTACCTGTGTGTGACTCAGCCCCGCGCTTTTTCCAGCCGTTCTTTTGCCGGCACACGGACATCCCACGCCAACCGCAGCGCTTTGAGCGTGCGGATCACGACCCAGCCGGCGTCGAACTCCCACCACCGAAGCCCGTGCCGGGACGAGTACGGGAACGCGTGGTGGTTGTTGTGCCAACCCTCACCGACGCCGAGGACCCCGAAGATCGCGTTGTTGCGTGAGTGGTCGCCGGACTTGAACGGCCGGGTGCCCCAGAGGTGACAGACCGAGTTGATGCTCCACGTCACGTGGTGCACCACGAAGATCCGCACGATCCCGCCCCACAGCAGCCCGAGCACGCCGGAAGTCACCCACGTCCCGTCGGTCAGCCCGCCCCATACCGAGCCGATCGCCGTCGGGATCGCCAACCCGAGCGTGACCCAGACCGCGTTGGTCTTGTCGACGAAGCGCACGCCCGAGGGCTTGACGAACTCGGGGGCGTACTTCGCTTCGTCCGGGTGTTCGCGCTTCTTCAAGAACCAGCCGACGTGGGCGTGGAAGAAGCCCTTGATGGTGCCCCAGACGCCGTGCTCGTCGTCGTCGTGGTGGTGCGGCGAATGCGGGTCGCCCTCGCGGTCGCTGTGGCCGTGGTGCCGGCGGTGGTTGGCGACGAACCGACGGACCGTACCCTCGGCGGCCATCGCGCCGATGATCGCGAAGAACACCCGCATAAAGGCGTGCGTCTTGAACGCCTTGTGTGAGAACAACCGGTGGTATCCGACACTGATGCCCAAGGCCGTGATCAGGTACATACCAGCCAGCAACGCCAGGTGCAGCCACGACACACCGACACCCCAGAGGGACACGACCGCAACAACGACACCGATGAAAGGCACGACCACGAAAGTCAGCGTGATCAACCGTTCGGTGTTGCTGACGTGTTCGTGAGCCTCGGTGTCAAAATCGGGGCCCGATTCTTCGGCGGCTGGTTCGGTCGTGACCTCGGACGCAGCCAAAGCATGGGCCACGCGGTCGTGGGGGCGGTCGCTGGGGAGTGTGGTCATGTGGGGTTCACTGATCGTGGGATGGGTCCGGCCGTGCGGCGGGTGCGAGAGCATAGCCGAATCAGAGCCAAACAGCCGTGATTGTTATCGGCCAACTGGCGTAGCCGCCCCGAACTTCCGTAGCGAACGCCGCGGTGAGTCACCGGCCCACCTGCCCGCCATCCGCTTACGTCTCCGGGAAGCATGGGCCGGCGGACGTTTTGCCAGCCACCACTCCCGATGAACGGCTGAAGGGGACCCTCGTTCGGCACCCGATGGACGCTTTGAGGTCCACAATTGTAGCCACTGTGTACGCGGTCAGGCACGCCGGCCGGCACCCCCGTAAGGCACCTTCGGGCCAGTCGCGGTCCCGGAGCCCGCTGTGCCCCTGCCTGATAGGCAGATCGTCTCGGGCGCCTACCTGACCTCCGCGCAATGCGGCGCGTTTATCAGCGAAAGCCGCTTGCGGCTCAGCCTCGCCGGCAATCCCCAGACAGCGCAGATCACAACCCTCAGACTCCACCGACTCGGCACCCGGCAGCGCGACGATCAGACTGTGCTACGGACCGCCATAACGGAGGGCAGCCGCCAACCTCCTTGCAGGCAGCGGTGCACCGACCCAGGCACACGCCCCTCGCTCCGGAAACGCGTGCTCCGAGCTTTCTCACAACGCGTGCCAACTCAGTTCCCAGGGGTCTAGCCAGACAAATCGAAAAGGGCCCACACCACAGACGAGGCCAAAACCAATCCGGCCCTATCCTCACCCCGATGTTCGATACCGTGCGCGCCTTCCTCGATGAGCACCCGACGCTTCTCGCCTGGCTCGTCACCGGCTCGGCGGCGATGCTCGTAGTGAGCCTGCTCACTCTGCCTGTCGTCGCGGTACTGCTCCCGGCCGACTTCCTCGGCCGGCTCCACCGTCACCCGAACGAACCGCTGCCCCCCGACGCGTGGCGGCGTCGACACCCGGTGCTGCGCTGGTCCCTGCGCGTGCTCAAGAACCTTGCCGGGGCCGCGCTCCTGATCGCGGGCATCGCGATGCTGGTCCTGCCCGGCCAAGGGCTCATCACCATCGCGCTCGCCCTGCTGCTGCTCGACATCCCCGGCAAGCGCAAGCTCGAACACCGTCTGCTCCACCACCCCAAGCTGCTGGGACCGATCAACCGCGTCCGCCGCCGCTTCGGCCGAGCCGAGCTTCGTCCGGCCACGCGCGAAGACCCGGTGTCTCCGAAGGACAAAACGGCTGAGTAGACGCCGTTGGTCGATGGTGCGGTGCCCCGTAGGTCGCAAGTCCACGGTCCTCGTGCCCACCACGGCAGCAACGAAAGCCGGAGGTGTTTCGTCGGCTAGAGGTCTGCGTGCCAAACGTTAGGCCCCTTGCTCCTTGCGGCTGCCCTCAACCTGGACTTCATTCGTTTCCCACCCCATCCGTTATCGATCTCACGCCTTGGATTGGCACACGAACTGGCTGCGGCTCCGCCCCAGCCGATCGAGTGCATCGTGGTTGGGACTCAGGCCTCTTCGTCGACAACGGAACCCGCGGGCAGGTTCTCCAGCATCTCCAGAAGCGTCGTGGCCTGGCTGTTCGAGCTGGTGTCGAAGTTGGACACGCCAAAGGCCCCGCCGCCGAACGAGCCGGGGCGCGCCCCACCGAATCCCGACGCCGGGTTGAAGCCACCCGCCGAATGGAGAGTGGACTGCATCTGGGCCTTGAGCCCTTCGACGTCGACGCCGTGTTCTTCGAAGACGCCACGGAGCGCGGATTCGATCATGGCTCGGGGGTCCGACGAACCGTCGAGACTGGCCCGGGTCGACTCCAGCGTGCTCTGAAGGTCGGCGCGGAGGTCTCCTAGCTGCCCCGAATCGATCCCCGCGGCGGAAGCAAACTTTTCCTGCATCGCCGACGTGTCGACGCCTTTGGCTTCGAGCTGCTGACGCATGGCTTCGAAGCCCACACCGCCCGAACCGCGGGCTCCGCGAGACATGCCCGACAACCTCTCGAGCATGGCGCTCGTGTCCGCGTTACTTCCGATGGATCCAATCATCACCAGGTCTCCTTGAGGGTTCCCACCACCGAGCAGCCGGCGTCGCGCGACGCCGAACGCTGCCCGCGATGAGTTCGGTATCGACTAGATGATCCCGACGCCGGCCTTGAGGCACGCTCGCGTTCGTGCGTCACCGTCCAATGTGTTGACGCCTTGACGGGGCTGGCCGTTGAACGTCCGATCGCACCCCGGAGAGACGCCCGCCCACCGTTTGTACGCGGTGCTGAACGCGGCCTCGGTCTTGTAGCCAACGCGTCGGGCGATGGCTCTGAGCCCGTGTTCCGTTTCACGGAGCATGGTCTGCGCCGCTTCCATGCGGAGTTCGAGGAGGTAGGTGATCGGCGGAGTCCCGGCTTGTTCGAGGAATCGCGCCGCAAACGCGGAGCGTGACATCCCGACTTCGTCTGCGAGGTTGCTGACCGTCCAGGGGCGTGCCAACTGTCCGTGCATGAGTGCCATCGCCCGCCCGATGTGCGGGTCACGCAGCGCGGTGATGAGGCCCCGAGACGTCACCGCTTCTTCGTTCAACACTTGGCGGACTGCCTTGACCAACAAGGCTCGCGTGAGCTGATTGATGGCTGCCTCGCCGCCGGGGCCGGGATCGCGGCACTCTTCGTCCATCAAGGCCAGCCAGTGGCTGACCCAAGGCAAGGGCCTTCGATCGCGGCCACGGATGACCACGTACTCGGGCAGCTCATGCACCCAAGAGCGCGCTCTGTCGGGCGGGAACGTGAACTCGCCGGAGACGCAAGTGCCTTCCGTTCCGTCGTCCGGACTCAGGTCGAAGGGGCGAGCTTGTAGCAAGACGACTAGATCGCCCGGATCAAGGCGCACGCCCCGTGTTGGCGCTGAACCCAACCGGCCACCGCCGTGCAGCAGACAGAAGAACCCGCAGACGCCCCCAACGGCAACATCAGACCTGCCGACCAGTTTCCGGCGGCCGGCATACCGCGCGCGGAGGTCGATCCGGTCGAGGACTCGGCTGACGACGTCTAGGTGGCTTCGTTCGATCATCGGCGCAACCACACTGCGCGAGGCACGTCCGGCCGAACGCGGCGAAGCCGTCGACGGCGTCAGAGCCCGTCCAACCCTGGTTCAGTCGTATGAGGTCGTCGGACCACAACCCGCGATCCCGGACGACGAGCGGCAAAAGGCGGCGGTGAACCCGCGGAGGCACGGGCTCAGGCCGCCGCCTCGTCGAATGAGGCAGCTGCGATTCTGGGGCCAAGAGAGCGGCCGAAACCGCGGATCAAAGCTTGGACGGCCGCAACCTAAGGCTCCCGCCCCGTGGGGCATCATGCGCTCGCCTTGGGGCGACGGCGAACCATCGAGATCGTGAACAGGCTCAGCCCGTTGATGATCGCAAACGTGCTCACCTCGGGCACGACGGTCGCCCCTGTCAGGCTCCAGCCGGTCGTCTGGTATATCCAGTCGGTGTAGTCGGGCACGTAGGTAATCCCTGCGAGGTCGCCGTAGTCGGCATCGGGATTGCCGTCGAACGCGAGGAGGAAGGAGTTGATGCCGACGAGGTACGTGTCGCCCCCATCCTCAACGAAGACGCCGCCGCCGCTGTCGCCCGGCGCGATCAGGTACTCGAGCGCCAGCGCTTGGTCGGCGCTCCACCGGTACGCGTCAGACAGAGCGTTCGGGTCGTCGAAGTCGACGAAGAAAGTGGAGTCGTCGAAGTCGCGGAGCTCAAACGTATCGCCGCCGAACGCCTCGATCACGTTCTGACCAGCAAGCTTCGTGCCGGCGGCATCGGTGACGCCCTCGCTGCCGTTGCCGGTCTGCCCGAAGCCGACGAAGGTCGCGGTGGCACCTAACAGGCCGTCCGCTTCGTCGGGCGCGTCCACGGCCGGGTCCGTCAAGGCGTCGCTCAGACCGAAGAGCGCTGGCATGAAGGCCCCGCTGCGCGGTCCCGCGAACGAGAATCCGCGTGGACCGAACCGGCCGGGCTGCCGCGTGACTCGTTGGCCCCACGCGTCTAGGTTCAAACCGCCATCGGAGCCGCTGCTCGGAGTTCCGGTATCCGGGATGACCGCTTCGTTTGATGCAGGGGCGACGGTGTACAGCTGAGCCGCCTCGACATCGATCACGTCGCTCGTGAGTTTGACCAGCGCGATGTCGTTCCCGGTGGAGGGGTCACCCGCCCACTGTTCGTGGACGTAAATGTCCTGAGATTGATAGGTGTCGCCGCCGAGGGTGAAGTCGAGGTCATCGGAGGCTTCGGCGACGTGCGCGGCAGTCAGGACCCAGCCGTCACCCAGGTACACGCCCGAAGCCAGCCCGCCGTCCCACGTCATGAGACCGACGGAGTCGTACTGGGATTGCTGGGCCAAGGACTGGTAGGCAGCCGGATCGGACCCGGTGATGATGGTCCCGGCTCCCGCGGAGCCGGCGGTCAGTAGCGTCACGGCTCCTCCGGCCAGGAACTGACGAGGACGGGTGGCGGCGACTAGGGGCATGACTGTCTCCTCGGCGGTGATGGGCGAGGGCACGAGCCCGCCAGCCCTGATCACGGACACACGACTCGTAGAGACAGTCGCTGCCGAGGTTTCTCCGACAACCAACCAAGGCTCAACTTCTTGGCCTGATTCACTCGTCCGGTCGAACACAACAAACGCCGGTCCGGTCATCGACGCCCGGCTTAACCACCTCAACGCCGGAGGCGGGCCCGACAGGGTTGGCAACGCGTCGTCGCTTGGCAAGACGCGGCCGAGGTTCCGCCACGGCAGGCCGCTGACCGTAACACTCGTTGCCTCCTCGGAACCGGGCCCTACCGGTGGCGTGCTCCCACCGAATGTCCACGACAACCAGAAGCGGCTCGGATGAGCCAACGCGTGTGACGCAAAGGCGGCATCTAGTTGCTCAAAGACGATCAGACGCGCCTCACCCACCCGGGCGATCGCGTCTGGCGAGAAGCCAAACTTCGTGGCCACGGGCGTCACCTTCACCGAGTGCGGTGTGTCGACAGCAAGCGGCTCGTCAGAGCCGCCGCCCGCGCTACCGGAAGAGCGGAAACTGAATGAGGTCGCCATCGGCCGGTCGTATAGCGTGGCCGTTGACTGGGCCGACCTCGGAGGTTGCGGCCTGGGACCAGCCACCGGCGCAGGACGAGGACTGATTGGTTTGCGTGGCGAACCGATGCCACGGTAGCCGGGTACCGGATCGAAAGCTGGTGTGACATTGACCGACAACGATGTCGGGGGGTGGAACGCGGTGCGGGACCAGTGTGTCGGCACCGCCGCAAAGGCCGTGGCCGCCTCGAAACCCGGCGTCCTGTGCGGTAGAACGACCGCCGGCGACGCCCCGATCGATACGGGCGATGGCCGCGTCCGGGTCGGCTCGGCGCGCGGCTCGTCCGTCGGAAGTGGCGTCGCCACAACCAGCACCGCGGTCGCGACGGCGACCGACTTGACGGTCTTCGCGGTGCCGAACGACGCGGCCAGCTTCGCGATCCCCGCCACCGCCGCCCTGCCGGGCAACGTCGCCGCCAAACCCGCGCCCAGCGCCGCGATGCCGCGCTTGACCAACTCAAGCCGAAGCATCTGCTTGACGCGATTCAACCGCTTCGCCACCGCCTGTTGCGACACGCCCCAGTCTGTCGCGATCGTCGACTGGGGCTGCCCGCCGAGCAGGTGGCGTTCGACCAACTCGCGGTCACGCTCAGCAAGGCTTGTCAAGCACTCGCGGACGATACGCCGCGACTCCTCGAACTCCATCTCGTCGTGCCGGGCTTCGGCTTCCTGTTCCCAACGCGACTCATACTTCCGTCTTGAGATCTTCGAGCGCAGCTGTGAGATGGCGGTATTCGACGCGCACCGCCGGAGCCAAGCCGTCAGGTCGAACTGGATCGTCTCGGCACCGACGTAGAGCTTGACAAAGACGTCCTGCATCGCGTCCCGCGCTTCGTCGTGATCGCCGAGTCGGCGCAGACAGATGCGGTAGACCATCGCCTGGTGACGCTGCACCATCGTGGCGAACGCCGACTCGTCGCGCGAAGTGACGAACGTCTTCAGGCAGTCGTGATCGGTCACGTCAAGCTCTCCACAACCCTCAAGCCTTGGCACATTGATCGACAACCGTCCGCGCGTTTTGGCCCCGCGTTGAAAACAATCTACCACACACCCAAGAGAATCCGCGTCAATTCATCACACGCGAACGAGACAAAGACCGGCTTCACGAATGATCGCTCTGGTTGGTTTGGGCAAGGCAAAGAAGGCAGACACTCCGAAGCGAGAAAGACGCCATCATCAATCGTCCAGGGGTTTTTCGTCGGGGTCTCGGGCGGTCGCCGAGTCGCGCCCTTTGTATCGTCGATTCGAAGAAAGGCTGGTGAACGTAACAACCGACAATCCCTTCCCAGACTCCGCGGTTCATCGATTCGGCGGTGAATCCCGAACCCCTCGAGTCCGGACCGACTGCGAACGAAGAAGACGGGCTTGGCAACCGTGGGTCGCCAAGCCCGCGCAAGGGTGGGGGCCCGTTGGGTCAGAACTCAAGCCGGAACCCCGCGGCCAGCACGCTTCCGGACGTGCGGTCACCGAACTGATGGTCGACGTCGACGAAGACGTAGCCGGTGTCAGAGAACGGCACAGACACCCCGACACCAATGACGCCAAACACGTTGTCCGAATCCACACCCTCGACCGAGAAATCGCTGCCGGGCGTGTCCACAAACGCCACGTCGAGGTCGGTCTGTTCGTCCAGCAGCGCGACATTGACCAGCGCCCGGCCGCGGAACGTGGTCTTGATCGACTCGAACAACCAGACGTGCCACTCGCCGCGAGCCCCGAGCTCCAGTCGAAGGCTGTCGATCACCTCGCTGTCGACGGAGAGGCCCGCCGTCCCGAGGCCGGACTCGTCATAGCCATCCTGAAAGATCGTGGCAAACCCCAGCCGGACGAAGGGCTCAACGATCGCCTCGGGCTCGTTCAAGTAGCTCCCCCGGGAGACCACGACGGGCCGGCTCGCCTCGAACGTCAACGACACCGAGTAGCTCTGGTAGTCTGCGTCGGCAACGCCGGTTGAACCGCCGACCGTGACGTTGCGCGACGACTCGTAGTCGTGAAGCCCCAGCGTCAGGATGCCGGTGAACTGGTAGTCCTGCCAAGCCCGCTGCGCGTACCCCCCGAGGAAGAACGAGTCGACGTCGCTGCGGCCGGCGTTGTCGTCGTAGTCGATGTCACCGGCCTCGTAACCGATCGAGATCCCGGTTCGCCAGGCCCCGTCGGCGGTCGGGAAGTCGGTGCCCGCCAGGAAGCCCGAACGGTCGTACTCGAGGCCGGTCGCGTCGCCGCCGTCCAGTTCGCTCGTTCCGTCGTAGACCATGGCCCAGGGCACATACCCGCGGTCGGGGGCGACATCGACCGGTTGTGCCCGCGCAGCCGACGTTCCGTGGCCACCCCGTTCCGCCGCGGCACGCTGCGGCGACAGGTCTTCCGGCCAGAGCCACTCCTGACTGTCGCTGTGCAACACGATTGCGGCATCACGGAACCCAGCGACCATCAAAGACTGGTGGGACGCGAGCCCGGTGGTCAGCCGGTCGGCCATAAAGCTGCTCTGCGTCTGCACTGCGGTGACCGCCGCGGTCGCCGACGTGGCCAGCGCCGAGCCCGACAGCGAGTCGTACGCCTCCCGCGTGTCGTCGGCGTTGAGGCCTTCGATGATCCCGATGATGTTCTCGAGTTCGTCGTCGGCGGTGACCAAGACCGAGGTCAGCGACCCCGCGACCGCGGCCTGATTGCCGGTCGTAGCCAGGTCGACGAAGTCGAGATCGTTTCGCGAAAGCGTGAGGATGGCCTCGTCACCGTCGCCGTCGTTTTCGTCCCGTGGTTGGTAGCTCACCGCCGCATCCAGGAATGCGAAGTCCTCGTCGATGGTGTCCCACTGCCCGACGATGCCGCCCTCGGCTGTGAGGAGCGTGTAGTCGGTGGCCGGGTTGAAGTCGTCCCGGCTGCTGTTGGTTGTGAGTTCGAGCGTGCCGGCGAGGCTTGCGGTGCCCTCGACCTCGATCGCGCCGGCCGACCCGTTGGCGTTGACCTCGACTAGGAACGTCGCCGAGGCGTCTTGGGTGTAGTTGCCGCCGACCCGGACCCGGTCCGAGGCGCCCTCTTCGAAGTCGACGGTCCCGTTGTTGGTGAGATCGCCGCCGATCGTCCCGGTGCCGAAGATGATGCCGCCGGCCTCCACCAACACGTCGTTCTCGACGTTGTCGTCGCTGTTGTCCGGAGTGCTGTCGGAGAGGATGAGCGTCCCGCCGTTCTCGACGATGACCTGCGAGTCGGTAAGGTTGCCGCTGAGCGTCAGCTCGCCGTCGGTGACACGCGTTTCGCCCAGGTACTCGAGGCTGCCGCTCAGGGACTGGTTGCCATCGCCTACCTTCGTGATCCCGCCGCTCCCGGTGATCTCTCCGGAGTATGCCGCGTCGCTGTCGTCGCCGCCGATTGTCAGCACCGAGCTGGCGACGCCGCCCAGATCGATGTCGCCGCTGCCACCGAGCGACCCGATGGACTGATTGGTTCCAACGAAATCAACGTCGGCGGTGCCGGAAACGGTCAGCCGTTCGTTCGCCTGGAGCAGGTTGTCGCCGGTGAATGTCAGTGTGCCGTCGAGCAGGTCGACCGGCGACTGGATCGTGATCGGGGTGTCGAGCGTGACCGTGACGTCGCCGGTGAACGCGATCTCGGGGAAGTCGGCGAACGGGTCCCAGTACCCGGCCGAGATCGTCAGGTCGGAGTCCGAATCGATGACCAGCGTGGCCTCGTTGTTTCCGTTCGCGCTGGTGATGACGGTGCCGGACTCGACGATCAGCTCCGCCCCAAAACCGGACACAAACAGGGACCCGTCCCAAGTGAAGTCCTCGCCGATGCGAAGCGACTCGCTGTCGACCACGCTGAGCGTGCCACCCGTGACGGTCTGCCCCGCCCCGCGGATCGCGAGGGACTGCGTCGCCGTCGGCAGGTTCCCGGTCACTGTGAAGTCGGACGTGACGTTGATGGTCCGGACGTTGCTGTTCTCGCCGCCATTCTCGTCCGTTTCGCTATCGTTTGCCGCGTCAATCTCCGTAACCAGTTCGGCCTCGTTGTCAACGGCTCGTACCTCGCAGGCCATGGCGAGACTGAACAGACTCACGAGCCCAATCCCTACTACCCCAAGGCCCGGCGCGACCCACTCGTTCCGGTCCCCGAGGGCTACGTTTAAACTCTCGCTACGCACGGACATCGCTCCTTTCATTCGGCGCACCTCCACCCCAGTGGGTGTGCGGGTCAGCTCTCGGGTCTCCCCACGAGGAGACCTGCGTTGACCCAGTCGCGGACGCCAGCCACGCCACAACCCCGACAGCCCGATTCCCGCGAATGACGGGAGGACGCCTGGACCCTTTGCTGGTAGAGCGGGCCGCGCAAACTCGGTGACGGCCCAGAATCACGCCGAGACGGAAGCACATGCGGTCACGTGACCGCGCGATCGATGCGATGGGCCACCGAATCCCGTCGCAGCGAGTCCGGGGCCGGGAGGTGTTCTGGATCGACGGACCGTAAAGAGGCTGGTCACTTCATAGGAACTTCTGGTCGCCAGGCCGCACGGCCGTCGATGTCCGACGCACTTATGCGTTTGGGCGATTCTGCTTAGAACGCCGAACGCCAACTGGACGGACAGTTTTCAATCGATTGCGTCGCTGCTTCCCCGTACTCACACTGACTCGCGTGGACATACGGGCAACGCGCCGCTGGTCGAGCGTCAAGTTGCCAAGACGACCACCATCCTGATCGTTGGGCATCTCCGTACGCCACGGGGTACGCCATGGTTTCAGCCACGCCGACCGGTGGTCAGAGTGGTTGTCGCCGACAATCAGCCGCGGTCATAACAGCTCGACCATATAGCATGGCGTGTTCTCGGTGCGACCAGTTCATAACTCGTATCCGAGGCGGTCAAGGAGCGGCCGCAAAGCCTCCTCGTATCGCCGCCAGCGTTCGAGGGAGCGGCGGTAAATGGGCTGGCGCACCTGGGTGACACTGGCCGTACGCACGAGCCGGTCGGTCCGGTGAAAGCTCAAGCACGCATCGTCCCACGAGAGGCCGACGTGTTCCAGCAGCCTCTCTGTCTGGGCGGGCGTGTCGGCGACGGTCTCCTCGTAGTCGATCTCGAGCATCGGTGTGGGCAACACGCGCCGCCAGTGATCCATCAGCCGCTGGTACTGCAGGATCCGTTCCGCAATGTGGCCCAGGTCGAAGGCCCAACGAATCGATTTAAACTGCGTCATCCAGCAGGACACCGCCACGTCGCGGACGTCACGCCGGCAGTGGATGATCCGCGCACGCGGAAACATCGTCACGATCCATCCGAGTAGGCTGTAGTTGTCCGGCATCTTGTCGAGGACGCGGTCGTAGTCGTTGTCGCCGTGCCTCGCTTTGCGGGTCAGTCCGTGTAGCTGTTCGATGTGCCAATCGGCCAACCCCGCGACGGCTTCCGACGTCAATGCCTTGGTGCAATCAAGCGGCGTGTCCTCCGGTCGACCCAGCGACCGAGGCAGACCGGCGAAGGCGCGCGAGGCGAATGTCCGTTCGCCGGCACCGAACGCGCGTGGGTGACTGGCGATGATCTGCTCCGTCAGCGTCGTGCCGCTGCGGGGCATGCCCACGATAAACACCGGCAACTCCGTAGGGCTTCCTGTGCCGGCCGTGCGCTCGAAGTATCCGGGCGTGAATGTATCGATCAGGCGGGAGACGTAACGCTCGTGATCCTGCGGGTCGTAGGCCCAGCCGCGCCGGCGCTTGTGGTCGGTGTAGAAGCGGTTGGCGGCAATGGCGTGCTCAGCGGCGGGTGCATATTCCTTACGGCCGTCGTCGAAATGTGCCAGCCCGAAGTGCAGTGATGCGCGGGCGCCGTCGCGGACCCACGGCGCGTCAAGCAAAGCCTTCATCTGCGCCGCGTCTGCCTCGTCGAGCTGGCCGCGCAGGTTCTGGGCGAGGTTGGCCAAAGCACCCACACACCGCGGGTTGACCGAAAGGGCTTCGCGGTTGGTGGCGTTGGCGGCGTCGACATCGCCCGACGACGCCAGAATCGTCCCGAGCTGCGCCAAGGTCCCGGCCCGCTGCGGGCACAGTTCGACCGCACGGCGGCAGGCCTCGACCGCGCCCTCGGCGTCGCCATCGGCCCAGAGCGCCTGGCCCAGACCCAGCCACGCCAAGGCGTGGTCGTCGTCGGCCTCCAGCACCGTTCGGTACCGCGCGACCGCCGCGATCGCGTTGTCGGCCTCCAACGCGGCCGCGGCCAGTCCGCACTGCGCCTCGACACGGCCCGGCTCGTTGGCCAGCGCGCGTTCAAACCACTGCACCGCTTGCCCCAAGTCGCCGACCTCCAGCCAGACGTGCCCGATGCAGCACGCGAGCTGCGCCGAATCCGGCGCGAGTTCGTGCGCGGTCGCGTACGCCTCCATGGCCTCGTCGAGTTGATCCAGCAGGCGCAGCGTCGTGCCCAGGTTCATCCACACCTCGCCCGACGCCGTCTCCAACTCGGTCGCACGATGCGCCAACTCCAAGCCGCGTTCGGGTTGCCCGACTTCGAGCAACGTGAGCCCCAGATTGCTGACCGCGTGGGGTAGATCGGGTGCGATCTCTAGCGCGCGCTCGTAAGAAGTCACGGCCGCGCGGAGTCGGCCCAACTCTCGGAGCGTATCGCCGCGGTAGGCCAGCAGCAGCGCGCCCTCTTTCGAGCCCTCGGCCGCGTGCACCAGCGCCGCGTCGAAGGCGACCAGCGCTTCGGCGTACTGCTCCGACGCGAAGAGTGCGCCGCCCCGGTTGAGGTGGGCGTGGACGTAGTCCGGTCGCAACGCAACGGCCCGTTCGCACGCCTCGATCGCGTCCCGGTGGCGGAACGCACGGCGGTAGGCGACGGCGAGATTCACGTGGTAGTTGGCGACAGACGGGCCGTACTCGACCGCTTGCCTCAGACGACGGATTGCCGTGTCGGTGTCGTGGCGTGCCAACGCGACGAGCCCCGCCAGGTTGAGCGCCCCGTGATGACGCGGAGCGTCGCGGACTGCGCGGTCTGCCTTCTCCGCTGCCGCATCGATCCGCCCGGCCCGGAGTTCTCCGAATCCCTGCTCCACCGCGTCGCCGATCGACCGCGCCTGGGCGCGGCGACGGGAACGGTTCGAGGGCGGTTGGCGTCTGGACATTCCGCGGGGACGTGGGTCGGTCCCGGAAGGCTACCGATCACCGCCGGATTCC
The DNA here is from genome assembly GCA_028285385.1 of Phycisphaera sp. Lineage (GTDB taxonomy): Bacteria > Planctomycetota > Phycisphaerae > Phycisphaerales > Phycisphaeraceae > CAZIXN01. The sequence goes on along the minus strand of JANQPR010000071.1, from coordinate 84,334 downwards.
CCAAGCGACACGCCCGGCAGCGGGGTGCCGGGCGTGGGTGAGGTTGCCGTGGAATGTCCGAGGGATCGTGGCGGCGGGCTCAATCGCGCCGGCGGCGCATCGTCAGGATCAGGCCTGCGCCCGCCGCGACCATCGCGGTCGACGGCTCGGGCACGTCCCAGTTCACGATGTTGCCGATCTCGGCCGGGCTCAGCCCCGCCAGCAGCCCCGCGGCGTCGAGCGTGGCCAGGCTGTCGAAGTCCGAAGCGTTCGAGAGGGCTGTCGCGACGTCGGGGCTCATCTGCACCAGGAACATGAGCCGCTCGGTCTCGCCGGGGTCCAGTTCCAGAGTGAAGACGTCAGCGAGCGCGCCCTCGTCGTTGCCGAACGGGTCGAGGGTCCCCGGGATGGAGGGAGTATCCGACGCGACTTCGCTGGAGCCGGGATCAAACCGTGCATAGGTCAACACGGGGTCGGGGCCGTCGCCGCCGTCCGAACTGATCGCCCACCCGTCGGTCGTGATATCCCAGACCGCGTCGCCCGACTCAGAGCCGTCAATCTGTGTGGTGTCATCCGACCCAAGATCGCCGCCGTAAGAAACCTCGGCGGTCAGCGGGGCGTTGGTCGTGTTGGTCAACGTCGCGACCGCCCGCAACGTCGGGCTCGATCCGTCGAAGAAGAAGTCGTAGCTCGTGTCGATCCCGCCGATGTCCTGCGGCGTGATCGTGGTAATAAACGTCCCCTCCGCGGTGGTGGTCAGGTCGGCCATGTCGCCGGGGTGGTTGAACGCCACGCCATTGACGCGGATGCCCCCGAAGTCGTCGAACGCGTCCGTCTGCCCCACCCCCGGGAGGGAGGCGTCGTCCAGCCCGAAGCCTTGAAAGCTTGTTGTCGCGCCGGGAAGGCTGCTGAGCGGCAGGTCGACGGTGCTGTTGACGATCTCGCTCCACACTGCCCCGCCGGTGGAGACGGTGATCGACGTCCCGATGCTCACGGTCACCGCGGCCGCCGGTTCGCCCGCCAGCCCCATCGCCACCGCGCCGGCCCCCACCGCGGCCTTGGGGCCACCGAGACGGAGCTTCTCAAACGCTGCGTTCATCACACTTCTCCTCGCCTGACATGTAACACGGTGCCGCCTCTTCTCGCGCCGGCACCAGCCACCGGCGTTCTCTTCCGTGAGACGCACCATAGGGCATGTTCGGTTTGCTCCAAGAGTTGGTTGCCGAGATCCAACGCCGTAACACCGGGGCGATCCCTAGGTCTCGAAGCTCCCACCGCGTTCTAGTCTGCCCAGCACCTTCAAGCCGCGCCAAACCGATTGTTTCCGAATCTGGTCCGTCAGAACGCGGTGCAGAAGCAATGGGCGAAGAGTGGCGGGCTGTGGCAGCAGCATCGCCGCCGGATGGGTTTTCTGGCGTCGAAGAAACTCGATCCATTCGATAAATAGCAGTCGCGGGTTACAACTCAGTGAACTCACCAGTGGCAGCTACGACGCAATGATAAGGGATTATCATTATTTACACGCGACGTTTCAAGTTCTAGCATCTCGCGGCTCAGGGGGGGGAGCAACCGTGGCCTGAGTTGCCGGCACGACACAGAAGTGAGGAGTTCCGAGGTGATTTCAAGCCGTACGCTGCTTGCCGTGATGGCGACTGCTGTGGGTCTGGGCTCGGAGGCCGCCACGATCCCCGCCGACCTGACCTTCTCCGGGGAGTACCTCTTCGACGACACGGGCGGTTCGTTTGTCGATGCCAGCGGTTCACAGTCGGGCACGCTCTTTGCTCGGATCGGTGGCACGGACACGACGGTGAGCTACGTCGATGACTCCGTGACGGCGGGCACGAACCCGCTGGCCGCGGTCTTCACCGACCACGGCGGCGGCGCGGTCGGCGGCGGCGACGGGTTCGGCGGCACCGGATCGGGGAGCGCGTTGTTCACATTCCGGCCCGGGCTCGACGAGTTCCGAGCCGACACCGACCAGACGATCGCCGACGGCGTGGCGCCGTTCACAGTTTTCAACTCTTCGGCCACCGTCCCGTACCTCGTCACGATGAGCTTGACCTACGACCACTCCGTCGAAGCTACCGGCTTCGACGCGGTGGCGGAATCCGACCTGGAACTCGATCTGAACGGCTCGAGCATCCGGGACGCTGTCGTTGTCTCGGACACGTTCTACGGCAACGAGATCGACGACACATTCACCGGCGGGTTCGGCGGCACGGTGTCGGATTCAGGAGTGTTCGCGTTCGACTTCGTGCTCGGGCCCGGCGACACCGCCACTATGGAAATCGACTACTCGCTGGAGGGCGCCACCTTCTTCCCGGGCTCTTCCGCCTCGGGCTCGATCACTTACCTCCTCTCGATCGACAACGTCGTTGCCGTGCCCGAGCCGGCGGTGGCGGTCCTGGCGGGCGTCGGCGGGCTGATCGCGGCGAGTCGGCGTTTCCGGGTTCTCCGTCAACCCACGACCAACTGACACTGTCTGCCACTTTCCGGGTGTTCGACACCGCCCGCCCGCGGAGCCGGCTCATGTTCTCGAGCCCCCCTCAACCGCAAGCCAAAAGATTGCCTCGACGTTCAAAGCATGCGTGTGGCACGTTTGCGATCATGAGGTGATGTGCCCATAGGGGCGGGATCGATTCTGGGGGCTAGGTTGGCGACGGCCGTACGCCGAGTGAGGACGCCAAGACCTGACTTTGCGACGGGACCGGCCCCCCTTCGGCATCCGATTGGATGGCCTAGCCGTCACTGCCCAATCCAATCGACCTCTGCTTACGGTCCGTGGGATGCTCGACCGCAAGTGTTCCACCCGACCTAAAAAACGGCCGAATCAACGGGCACCTCGATCGAGGGTCAAGGCATCTGCAGACTCGCCGCCAATCAGCCGCGCGACCACTTCTTGATGGGGGTGGCGGAACAACTCTCGGCCGTAGGTTGAGTTCTGATCGCCGATCGCCCACGCAGTCACTTCTCGGGCCCACGACGGCGAGTAGTCGCCGTTTGAAAAGTAAACCCTCTTGCCGCGGACTTGATTGCCCGAGCCGATCCAAGCCACGGTCCGTTTGAACTGGCTGAGCGATGGCGGGTTCAACGAGGTGAGCACCAGGGCCTTTGCCGATTGGAGGGTGCTGTCGGACACCCTTGCCGTGAGTTGTCCGCGCACCGGGTCCAGTTCCAAGGCCGCCGTGTTGGCTAGGACGACCGAGCGCTCCCAGACCATTTCGGCGTTTCCTTCCAGGACCGTGAAGAGCGCGACGTTGCCCGCCAGCACGCAGTTCTGAAGCAGGATCCCGTCGTCTTCGATGGCATGCCAACTGATCGCGATCCCCGAGGGTGCAAGCAGTTCGCAGTCCCGCAACACCGGCTCGTTGCCGGGGTCAAGCTTGACGGAGGCCCCTTTGGTTCTCGTCTTGAATCGGCACCCCACCGCGTATAGATCGGCGTCGATCAGGCTCAGCAAGCTGTACTGCTCGGCGACCGCCTGATGCCCACCGACTTGCTTCAACTGCTCTTCCGGGTCCCAGGTGTCTTCGAGTTGCAGGCCCATGAGACTCAGGGCTCCGTAGTAGGCGCGCAAGAGGTATTCCGGGGCGGGACCGGTTTGTGACCGTCGAAGCCGTATGGTGGGCGCGCGGCCTTCGGCCGCGGCGATGGTGACGGACTTAAACGAGATGTAGAGCGGCTCGACCGAGAGCACCTCGTCGGTATCGATTTCGATCAACCCGCCGTCCGGGATCATTTCAACCGCGTGCACCAACTCGGCCGCAGTGGACACAACGATCTTCGCAATCGGTGGTTCATGATCTGGACGTGAGACGGCGAAAATGGTCGCTAGCAACGCGACCGACAAGACCACAACCGCCACAACCCACCGGTATGCCTTCGGGGGATGAAGCCGAGCTCTCGACGGGTCCTCCAGTAAGAGTGCCTGCGCCGCGCTCGCGGACGCGGGCCGATCCTGTGGCTGTTTCGCCATCAGTGAAGCGATTGCACTTTCCAGATGGGTCGGGACCGAAGGGTTCTTGACCCTAACGAGCGGCGGTTCCTGCGACGCGATCCGGTGCAGGGTGATCAGTGGCGTGTCGCCACCGAACGGTGCCTCGCCGGTCGCCATCGTGTAGAGGAGACACCCCAGGCTGAACAGGTCGCTCCGCTCGTCGGCCTCCGCCCCGATCGTCAGTCTCTCGGGCGCGACGTAGTCGGGCGTCCCCGAAAGGTAGCCGTGGTGAGTAAGCGTGGGTGTGCTCGCGACCGCGGCGAGACCGAAGTCGGTGATCTTGACCGCGCCGTCGGCTGCGCAAAGCAGGACGTTGCTCGGCTTGATGTCACGGTGGATAACGCCCTTTTCGTGACACGCGGCCATCCCGGAAGCAACCGCCGCCCCGATCCTCGCGATCTCATCCGCCGGCATCGGAGCGCCGCGTTGAAGCCGGTCTTCCAGAGAGGCCCCTTTGACGTGTTCCATGATCAGGTAGGGCAGGCCGTCCACCTCGCTGACGGCGTGCAACGCCACCACGTTGGGGTGACGGACCGCGGCCATGGCCCTCGCTTCTCGCAAGAAGCGCTCTCTCGCTCGTTCGTCCCGGGCCAGCCCCGGCAACATCGCCTTCAGCGCAACGGTGTCTCCCCGCAACGGGTCGGTCGCACGGAACACCACGCCCATACCACCCCGGCCGACACATTCCAGCAAACCGTAACCGTCGAGTGTCTCCGTTTCGCCGTCATCCGATGACTCGATCCACGGCTTCAAGTCGTCGTAACGGGGGGCACCACCCACGCCCGCCGTCGCCCCGCCACTCGAGAGGCGGTCGATCGTGTCCATCAGTTTAGAAGAGGTCGGCGGCGGCGCCGCCAGGGCGTCGCGGAGCGTTGCGTCGGAGATCGACTCGCCCGCGAGTTGGTTCAAACGATCCCGGCAGTCCTGGCACCGGTCGAGGTGTGCTTGCAGACGGTCGTCGGCCTCGCCCGACGCGGCCGCACGCCGGAGTGCGTCATCGGAAGGACATGGGGTTTCGGTCATACCAAGTGCTAGCCCATCACTTCAGCAACCCGCTGCCGGAGGCGATTCACGACACGGCTCTTGGCAATGTACACCGCTCCGATCGTCATGCCGCATTCCTCGGCCGCCTGTCGAGCGGGCAAGCCTTCGACAGCGGTGAGCCAGAACGCCCGCCACGTCGCCTCGGCAAACTCGCTACGGACCCGGTCCGCGGCCCAGCGAAACATGTGTCGCCGGCGCTCCTGCTCCCACACGGCTTCCTCTTTCATGCTGGGCACATTCGCCAGCGCCACGATGTTCGCCGTGCCTCCGGGCCCGTTGACTTGGCCCCGACTCTTCTCAAAGAACCGCGCGAGCATACGTCGGGTAATGACGCCAAGCCAACCACGGAAACGCCCTAACTCGGGGTCCGGGTCGAAGCGTGACACCGACCGCGACACTTCCCGCATGACGTCCTGCACCAGGTCGCAGGCGTCGGCGTCCTGCAGCCCACGGCTGCGAGCAATCGCGTAGATGAACGGCCCGTACAGCTCAACGAAATCCGCCCAGGATTCGACATCCTCCGGGTCGCGGATGCGGGCGATCAAGCTGAGGCGGGTGGTCGCGGGCATCGCAGTGAGAGTCTTCGTGGGACGGACGCTGGCACAAGAAGATCGATCCGTCACCGACTCAACCCATCTTCACACGGCCCAGAATCTCGGGTGTTTTCCGAGATCGCCTGAAAGGATTGGGTCAGCGGACCGCAGTCGTTGGTTGGTGGGCCACAGTTTGGCCTACGCAACTCCGGTTTGCACGAAGCAGAAGGGATAGTCCTTAGCAGGCTGGTCCGAACCCTAAGAACGTCGATCGAGGTCTCCGCCTTTCTGGGGAAGATCGATGTCGGCGGTACGTGCGTCGAAACCAGTGACGAGGCTCCCCACGCCGTACCCCCGAATCGCAGGAGAAGAGAGACCCCATGACGACACGCCTGGCCCGGACGCTACCGGTTCTCTTCGCCGCCGTCGTGGCTGGATACACACCCCCCGATCCGGCCACGCGGCGGCCCTTCCGGTGACCGGCTCGACAGCCCCTCGGGCCGAACCACACCGTGACGCGCTCGCGCGACGCTCGGTCCACACCGTGGACGCGGGCGCTCGCTTGACGCTCGGGTCTGCTCACGATGCGACCCCTCGGTCGCGCTGCTGGGCTTGGGCGGGCTCCTCGCCGTGCAGCGGCGGCGTACGCGCTTCTGGACTCAACCCCGCCCGGACGTTCTCTTCAAGGATGCCTTTGTCATGAATCGATCGTCCCCAAGACGTTTCGCCGCCGCCCTGGCCGCCGGCCTGATCCTCGGCCCCGCCGCCCACGCCCAGTTCACCTTCGAGACCCTCGCCCTGGAGGGCGAGACCGCGCCCAACACCGGCGGAGCCGCCTATACCGGGTTCTTCAGCCGGCCCACGGTCAACGCGTCCGGCGTCGTGGCCTTTGACGCCGAACTCACCGGCGGGACCAACCCGACCAGCAACTTCGCCGTATTCACCGCCATCCCCGGCAGCACGCAGCTGCTGCTCCGCGACGGCGACGCGATCCCCGGCACGGGCGTGACCTTCTCTTCCGCGGGTGGGTCGGTCATCATCAATACCGGCGGCGACGTGGCGTTCGAGGCGTTCACCAGCGGCGGCGGAGCGGTCCTCAAGATTGACACGCTGGGCACGGTCACCCCGGTCGCGTTGCGTGGACAGCCCGCCCCCGGCGCTCCCGAGCTCGTGCCGGGCGTGGTGGAGAACTTCGACTTCCTCAACGACGTGACCTTCAACGACGCCGGCCAGCTCGCGTTTGTCGCGAAGACAGACAACTCGTTCTTCAGCGACTTCCTCTACCGCGCCGACGCCTCGGGCACGGTGGAACTCGCGGCTCAGCGCGACCAGACCCCGCCCAGCGGCGGCACCTTCGCCAACTTCGGAGAGCCGAACCTCGCGAACGACGGCCTGATCGTCTTCGAGGGCGGCGTGAACAGCGGTGATGACGGGCTGTTCACCGTCGATTCGGCGGGCACTTTCCGGTCCGTGGTGGTCGAGGACACGACCGCCGCGCCGAGCCCGTTCGGCGGCAACGTGTTCAGTTCCTTCTCCGACTTCGAGTTCGACGCCGCCGGCAATGTCTACTTCGAGGGCTCGGTCAATCAGGTCAACGGTATCGACCAGAGCAACAACGAGGGCCTCTTTGTCGTCGACCCCGCGGGCAACTTCACCACGCTCCTGCGTGAGGGCGAGCCGATCCCCGGCGGCGGCGGCACTTTCGACGACCCCGACAACGTCGCGTTCTCCGAGGCGGGCGTCTTCGCGACCGTCACCCCGATCCTGACGACCGGCCTGCCCGAACGCGAGGCCCTGTTCATCGGCGACGTCAACGGCGTCTCGACCCCGCAGCTGGTCGAGGGCGACCTGTTCGAGGTCCGGCCGGGCGACTTCCGCGTCATCGACGATATCGGCCTGACCACCGGCGCCATCGCCGGCGACTTCGTCGCGGTCGAGCTCACCTTCCGTGATGGCGGCGGTAACCGGACCAACGCGATCGTCCGCGTCGCCGTCGCCGCGGCGGCGCTGGCCGGCGACTACAACAACTCCGGCCAGGTCGAGCAGGGCGACCTCGACATCGTGCTCCAGAACTGGGGCACCGCAACGTTCACCGGTGACGTCAACGCGCTGGTTGGCGGCGGGCCCTTCGACGGCACCGTCGACCAGAACGAACTCGACGGCGTGCTCCAGAACTGGGGCAGCACGTCGGCCCCTGACTTCGACGGCAACGCCGTGCCCGAGCCGGCGTCGCTGGCGCTGCTGGGCCTGACCGGGCTGGGCATTGCGGGTCGGCGGTGCTCCTGAACCGCATGCACATGGAAAAACCTCTATGAACCCTTTCATGCACAAACTGACTCTCGCCCTGCTTCCCTTGATCGTCTTGCTGATCCCGGGTTTGGCCCAGGCGCAACTGGTCCTTTTCTTCCAGCAGGAAGCGTTGGACGTCACGATCACCGCCAGCGGTTCGGTCGACCTGAACGGCTTGAGTTTCTACGACAACTTCGGTAACCCAAGCTCCGGCATTCTTAATAACACCGTCAGTGGACACGTTTGGTCAGGGCTCTCGCCTGGCGACGATATCTACCTGCTCCCCGAGTCGTACTTCCTGTTCTCGAGCCTGTTTACAGAAGCTCCGGGCAACGCGACCGGAGACGCCTTTGGCTTCAACACGGCCAACAGCGATGTGCCCCTTTTCGCCCAGACGGCCGGTGACGCGCTCCTGTACTTCGAAGACGGCTTCGCCGGCGGCACGGTCGACGGCAAGCTGACCATCCCCGACACCGCGCTCGCCTCGCTCGCCCTCAACGAAGGCACCCTCACCTGGGGCCCCAACGCCGACCAGCGCCTCATCATCACCACCGTCCCCGAGCCGGCGTCGTTGAAGGTCCTTGGACTGGCCGGATTGATCGTTTCCCGCCGACGCCGTCGCCCCTGACCGAATCTTGGATCAGCTCGATCCGCATCCGTACCAATTCAAAGAGAGAGCCATGAAATCCAGCCTGACACGACTGCTCACCGCCCTCGTCCTGCCAGCCTCGCTGGCGCAGGCCAACCCGATCGACTTTCAACTGGAACAGGTGGCCAACTCCAGCCAGACGGCGCCCAGTGGAAATGGCTACACGGCTTCGGACGCCTTCCGAGAACCGGGTGTTTCTTCAACCGGTGCCGTGGCGTTCCGCTCTTCTGACGCAAACTTCGACCAGTTCATCGAGGCGGGCACGCCCGGGGCACTTTCCACGATAGCATCGTCGGGTGATCCCGTGCCGGCCTCGTCGACGCTGCCGGCGAACTCCACCTACGACTCCTTTGACGACAATGTGCAGATCGAGGGCGACACCGCTCTGTTTACGGCTTCGCCCAACGTCGGGGGCAGCGGCGTCGACTTCGACCAGCAGTTTCTGGTCCAGAGCGTGTCCGGTGTGCCTACCGTCGTCCTCCAGGAACTTGGAACGGTGAGCCCGGTGACCGGCCTCCCGATCTCACGTATCGACAACAGTGAGGGTTACGGCCTGGGCGTCGGCCGCTCGGTCTACGAAATCAATGAAACGAACGCCGCCGAGGACAAATCCATCTTGCTGTTCCAAGGCGGATCGTTGAGCGTGATCCAAACCGAGACCGACACGCCGCCGATTGGCACAGCGTACAGATCCCTTTCCGACCCCTACGCGGACCGTAACGGCCCAGGGATTATCTTCCAGGCGGATATGGATTCGGGTGCGCTTGAGTCGCTGCTGCTCACCGAAGACAATGGCGCGACGCTCAGCGTCGTTGCCCAGACCGGTGATTCGGTCACAGGTTCGACCAGTTCCCTGACATCTATCTTCGAAGGGGAAATCGACTTCGGTAACATCGCCGTTGAGGTGATTCTCGACAACGGCAACCAAGGCGTTGTCTTCATCCCCACAGGCGGCGGTCTTCAGGCCGTCGCCGAGGTCGGCACGACCGTTGCCCCCGGCGGGGGTGTGCTGACCCTGCGCAACGAGGTGTCATTGAGTGGCGAGACCGTCTTCTTCGATGGTGAGGTCAATGGCGACGACGTTCTCCTGGCGTGGAACGACGGCATGCTGACCGAGATCCTCCGCGCCGGCGACGTGCTCGACGGCATCACGGTCGAGGATATCGCGTTCAACCGCGGCGGTGCGGCCGGCGAGTTCTTCGGCTTCTCCATCTCCGGGACCACTAGTGGCAACCCTGCAAGTGCGGTCTACCGAGGCACATTCTCTGTGACACCCGACCCGGTGCTGGTCGGCGACTACAACAACTCGGGCCAAGTCGAGCAGGGTGACCTCGACATCGTCCTCCAGAACTGGGGCACCGCGACGTTCACCGGTGACGAGAACGCCCTCGTCGGAGGCGGGCCCTTCGACGGCACCGTCGACCAGAACGAACTCGACGGCGTGCTACAGAACTGGGGCAGCACCTCGGCACCCGACTTCGACGGCGGTGTCGTGCCCGAGCCGGCGTCGCTGGCGTTGTTGAGTCTGGGCGGGTTGATGCTCGCGCGGCGACATTAGATCACCCCATTTTTGAAAGCATCATTGGAGACCACTTATGTCTGTCATGCGATTCTTCCAACTTAAGACCATGTTTGTGATGACATTGACCTGCGTGGCCGCAACGCCCGCGGGGGCCGCGCTAATCCTGAATGTCGACCCGTCCACGCAGACCTTCAGCCTCACCGGGTCGGACAGCGGCACCGTCAACGACTTGTTCGGCGCAGGCGAACTCCAATACAACTCATTCGCGCCGGTTACCTCCTCCGACTTATTGACCGTCCCACTCGGGACCGGGTTCTTCACCTCGTCGGACATCCCGGTCGGCGCGTTCGGCCGTGAAGGCGCGATCCTCACCAATTCCGGCCTTGTCTTGTTGCTGAGCGTGAACGGGGCCGGCCCGACGACGATCACGGGCACGGGCGTCCCGGTCTCCTACGCGTCCTTTGGCGGGGCGGCCGACCTGGAGGCGTTCGTCGGCGGCACGCTCAACTTCCAGGCGGGAGGCTCCGGTTTCTCAGACATCCGCGTCGTGCCCGAGCCCGCGTCGCTGGCGCTGCTGGGCCTGGGCGGGCTGATGATCGCCGCGCGGCGGCGGCCTTGATGGCCCACCGCTTACCGCTACTGAACAATTTGGAAAGCCAAGATGACACACCAAACATGCCTCTCCTTGACCTGCCTCTTGCTGTTCACGTCGGTGCATGCCTCCGCAAACGATTTGATTTTGCCGATCACCATCGATCCCAACCCCAGCTTCTTCTTCGAACCCCCGCGCGGTATCACGCCCGCTCGCTCCGGATACGAGTTGATCGGGACGGCGACGCCCTTCACCGCGGACCCCTCCGAGTTCGACCGCATCATCTGGGAAATCATGGCGCCCGTGGGGCAGCGGTATGCAGTCGATCCGCCCGCGCCGGCCTCGTTTGTGATGAGCTACGAACTCGAGGGCGACCCGTCCGGGGGCCCGAGACAAGACCCGCAGCCAAACATCGAACTGGAGTTTTCAGGGCTCACCGGCGACGCTCCGACGTTCTCGGCTGTTGGCGGTTCCTTCAAAACCAACGGGAGTGAGCTCGAGGTGATTTGGCTGGGCAACGTCTCGGCGCCTTTCGGCTTCGAGGGGGTCAGACTGATCGCCAACGGGCCGTTCGATTCGACGCAGGCGTGGACGTTTGATACCGACTTTAATAATCCGTTCTTGAAAATCAGAGTGGCCGGGTTGAGCTCCGGCCCATTCTTCACTCTCGTTCCCGAACCAAGTGCGCTGGCGCTGCTGGGCCTGGGCGGGCTGCTGCTCGTTCGGCACAGGCGGAGACCCATTCGAAACACCTGATACCTGCTTCGTTTAGCCATTGGCGATTAATCATCATTATCCCGGCAAACAGCATGCTTAAAAACATCAATCTTTTTTGCTTAACACTCCTCCTGTGCACCTTGACGGCACGCCACGCGGAGGGGGCCATCGTCGTCTCCGGGGACTTCGTCAGCGGCCCGACGGGCGGCCCGATCACCAGCACGGACCCGGCCTTCTGGACCGGCGGCGGCGACCCCGCCACCGATCCCAACACCGACGGCATCGTCGGCGTCACGAGCGACGGCTTGCTGGCCATCTCGGGGGGCTCCGTTCTCAACCTGATTCACCTCGACGCGGGGGCGAACAGCGGCGCTACCGGCACGGTCAACGTAATGGGAGCCGGCTCGGCCTTGAACCTGGGCGAGCACCTGCACCTCGGGTCGGCCGACGTCGGCACAGGCGGGAACGGCGTCCTCAATGTCACCGGCGGGGGCGTAGTCAACGTGACCAACGACATTTTTCTGGCCGATGCCGCCACCAACACGGGCACCGTCGTCGTCGACGGCGCGGGTTCCGTCCTGGAGACGGGTGATGACCTGTTCGTGGGCAATACCGGAACGGGCTCGCTGACGATCACCAACGGCGGACTGGTCGAGGTGGCGGACTTAACGAAGTTGGGTGATGACACCGGCAGCAGCGGCAGTCTTCTGATCGATGGTGCGGGTTCTATGCTGAAGACGCGTGACATTGATATCGGTGAGGACGGCCCCGGCCAAGCGACGGTTTCCAATGGTGCGCGTCTGGAGGCCTCCGACGACATCAACATCACTGACGACGTTGATGGTGCCGGCAGCTCCCTCACCGTGCAAGGGGCCAATACGACCATCTTTGCCGTGGACAATCTCAGTGTTGGCAAACGTGCCCTCGGAACGCTCAACATGTCGGACGGCGCTCGCGCCGAAGCGCATGTGGTCAGGCTTGGGGATTTTGCCGGTGGGTTTGGCGTGATCAATGTCCAGGGCGCGAACTCCACCATCGTGAGCGACGACAATTACCTGGTGGGCCACAATGGCTCTGGCCATCTGACGGTCTCGGATGGCGCCAGGGCCGAAGCCGGGCACTTCTTCTTCGTCGGCCTCAATCCGGGGGCGGTCGGCCGAGTGACCGTGCGAGGCCCGGGCACGACCCTCGAAACCATCACCGGCGGATTTACCTTAAGCGAGGGAGGAACAGGCCGGCTTCATGTGCTGGATGGCGCGCAGGTCACGGTGTTCGCTGAGACCACCATCGGAAACGGGGCGACGGGCGAAGGCTCGGTCACGGTCAGCGGAAACAATTCGCTGCTGTCGAGCACCAGCATCGTCGTCGGGGGTTTCGGTAAGGGCGGGCTTCATGTTCTCAACGGCGGCCAGGCGATCGCTTCGGACCACTTGAGTGTCGGGGAATCCGCCGGCGGCGGCACCGTCCATGTCCGCGGGGCCGGCTCCAATGTTTCGGCTGCCTCCATGGAAGTCGGTGCGGGGGGCCCGGGCCGATTTAACTTGAGTGAAACCGGCTCGGCCGGTTTTGAAACCGTGGAGGTGTCCGCCACCGGCACGGTCAACATGGTCGTCAGCGGCGACAACATGCTCACCGCAACCGCGTCCTTCACCAATGACGGCACCACCAACTTCATCGCGGGCAGTCGGCTCGCTTCGGGCAGCTATACGCCCATCGACTCATCTGTATTTTCAGGCTCTGGCAGCTACGTGGGGGTTGGTGGCACGACCGGCCTGAGCTCCGGCAAACCCTTCTTTACCGTCGCCGCGATCCAAACCGACTCCGGAAACGACGGCACCGAATCGGTGGGCGGCGCCCAACGCGTGCTGTTCAACACACTGACCGTCGGGATCAACGAAGACTCCAGTTCCGGTGACTTGGGCGTGACTCAGCTGGTGCCTCAAACGATCGCCAACCAACGCTTCCTGGACGGCTATTCCCTGACGGCAACCAACGGGCTCAGCGACAACATCCTGACCGGGCTGACCTTCGACCTCGGCCTCGGCGGCCAGGCCAGCAGCGACCAGCTCAGCGTCTTTCAAAGGCTCACCGGGGCCGGGCAAGACACATGGGCGCTTTACGAACCCGCCATTTTCGATCTCACCGACGACAGTTTTACGTTCACGATCACCCAGATCGACGGTTTCGACTACGCCGTCACCGCCATTCCGGAGCCGGCGGTCGTGGCGCTGGTGGGCGTCGGCGGGTTGGCTTTGGGTTGCCGATGCCGGTTCCTACAAGACGCTTAAACAGAACGGCCGCGGCAGGTCATTGAGCACCATCAACTGCTCCGACATTGTGGCGCGGCACGGCTCACGATTCGCCGTTGCCCCGGGGAACGCTCCAGCCCCGATACTCGGTACGTGGGGGCCTTCTGCGAATCGATTCGGTGCGCTTCGGAGGTCCTCGACCCTTGCGGCTCCGGCTTGAGTGGAGACGCCTAGCGGTGATTCGCGGTGCCCGAGGCGGCCGCCGACTCGCCCGAACAACGTGACAAGCATTCAATCGCCATGGAGTACATTGGTGTTCGGACGCATTGGCGGTTTTGTGCATGCAGCAGGACGCGGCCCCGGACCCCGAAGAACGCCGTCGGTCGACCGAGACGTTGATGCCGGAGGTGTATGACGCGCTCCGTCAGCTCGCGCTGCACCGGATGAAGCAGCAACGGCCGGGGCAGACGATCTCGGGCACCGAGTTGGTGCACGAGGTTTACCTACGGCTGCAGAAAGAGGGTGCCGGCCCGAAATGGGCGAACCGGAGCCAGTTTTTCAGTGCGGCGGCGGAGGCGATGCGGCGTATCCTAATCGACCGGATCCGCGCGAAGGAACGGATCAAGCGTGGCGGTGGGCGGCAGCGTCAGGACGTAGACCAGGTTGCGTTGGCGATGCCGACGAACGACCAGAAGCTGGTCGAGATCAACGAGGCGCTCGACGAACTTGCCAGGGCGGACCCTCAGAGCGCCGACCTCGTGAAGCTGAGGTTCTTCGCGGGCATGACGCTGGAGCAGATCGCCGAGGTCACGGGCGTCTCGGTCCGGACCGTGACCCGCCGGTTGACCTACGCCCGGGCGTGGCTAACGGAACACTTGGGCGACTGAGCTCGACCGCCCCGCGGACGCGTCCGACGCCACGAAAGTTGTATGGCCGACTTCTTGGGCAAACATCGAGCTAACTCCGAGAAGCTCCATTCATGAGTCGGCCGATCCTCAATTCTAGCCAACGCGAAAAATCGCTGTTCCTGGAAGCGCTCGACATCGAGTCGCCGGAGGCCCGAAGTGCTTTCCTTGATAAGGCGTGCGGTGACGACCAGCCGCTGCGGAAGCGGCTTGAGAGCCTGCTGCGGGCGACCGAAGCCGGCGACGGCTTTCTCGACCCGGACCACTACGACGAACTCACGCGCGAACGAGAAGCCTTGACCCGTGAGCTGGCCGAAGAGGGCCGATTCTTGTCTGACTTGGGCGATCGCGAACGCACGATCGGCGGTGATTACGAGCTTCTGGACGAGATCGGCCGCGGAGCAATGGGCGTTGTCTTCCGGGCGTGGCAGCGCAGCCTGAATCGTGAGGTGGCGGTCAAGATCATCCTCGGCTCGGCGCTAGCCTCCGCGGAAGAGCGCGAGCGGTTTCGGGCCGAGGCGGAGTCGGCCGCTGCGCTCAAGCACGCCAACATCGTTCCGGTTTACGAGATCGGGCAGCAAGGCCACTACGACTTTTACAGCATGGCCCTCATGACCGGGGGGACGCTCAGCCAACGGATCGCCTCGGGCCCAGCCGAACCGCGCGGCGCGACCCGCCTCCTTCGCACTCTGGCGAGAACGATTCAAGCAGCGCACCATCACGGCATCATCCACCGCGACCTCAAGCCGGACAACATCCTCCTCGACGATGCCGGCGACCCCCACATCAGCGACTTCGGCTTGGCGTGTCGCCTGGAACAGTCGGGCGCGCTGACGCTGACCGGCCAGATCATGGGCACGCCCCAATACATGGCTCCCGAGCAAGCCGCTGCCGACACCAACTCGGCGACGACCACGGTCGACGTCTACAGCCTCGGCGCGATCCTTTACGAGTTGCTTTCCGGCGAGCCGCCGATCCAAGGCGATTCGGTCCTCAACACACTTCAGCTGGTCAGAGAGTCCACGCCGCCGCCCCTGCGGTCTCAGACCTACGGGCTCGATCGCGATCTTGAAACGATCGTCATGAAGTGCCTGGAGAAGTCCCCCACCACGCGCTACGACTCGGCGGGAGCGCTCGCCGATGACCTCGACGCTTGGCTCGAAGGCCGCCCGATCGCGGCGCGCCCGCCGAGTTCGGCCGAGCGGGCGGTGAAATGGGTCCGCCGACGCCCGATCCACGCGGCGCTCCTGGCGACGGCCGCGTTACTCCTGCTTACCCTAGGGGTCGGTGGCCCGTTGTCTGCGTGGCGTGAGGCAAGCCTTCGGCGTCAAGCCGAACTCGCGCGAGCTGACGCGGAGACGGCTCAACAGAACGCCGAGCACGAACGCGTGCGTGCCGTGGACGCGGCCTTGCTGGCCAATCAACGCGCCGCTTCGAATCGCCGGCTCGCGTATGCCTCGGGCATGCGCCTGGTCGAAGTCACAGACCGCTTCGGGAAGAAGCACTCGCTGGCCCCCCAGACCATGCTCTTGTCCTGGTTGCCGCGTTCCGATCAGAACGACCTCCGTGACTGGGAGTGGTACTACCTCTTTGGCCAAACGCACGAGCGTGACCTGGTGTTTGGACACGAGGGACGGGTCAACGCGTTGAGTTTTTCTCCCTTTGGCGACCGGTTCCTGTCGAGTAACGAACGCGGCACCACCATCTACAACACCCTCAACCGAATCATGAGCCGGAAGTTGCAAGACGGCGAGGCGCACTTGCTCTCTTCGTGGAGCCCGAACGGGGCAACGGTGGTGACGATCGGCGTTTCTGGGTAGACAACGATCTGGGACCCCAAGACCGCGCGGCAGATTGCAAGGCTGCCGGGCGACACGCGGTACCGCTCGCTGGCATGGGGGCCGTCCGGCCAACGCCTAGCAAGCGTGGACGACGCAGGCGTCATCAGCCTTTGGCGCATCGCCGACTCTGTGGAACTCGAGGCGTCGTTCTCCCACAAAGAACTGAGACCGGGCCTGATCGCCTGGAGTCCAACCGGCCGGCACCTCGCGGGCATCGGTCAATCCAGAAACGTGTGGGTGTGGGAGGTCGATCGGCTCGGCGAAGCGCCCGAGGTCTACCAAGGCCACAACGCGACGGTAACAGCGCTGGCGTGGCAAGCGGACGGGACGTGGCTAGCCACCGGCAGCGCCGACAACATCGTCCGGATCTGGGGCGTGCCCGGGGGGTATCGCGTGGCCAACACCCCGTCCCAGGGGGGGGACGGGATCAGTCACCTTGCGTGGAACCCTGACGGGTTGGTCTTGTTGCACGCCGCCGAGGGTCGCGACGAAGTGATCAAGCTCGATCTTGGCGTGAGTGAGGAGAAGCAGTTCGCCAGATTCGACGGGCCGATCACGGCTTTGGCGTGGAGCGCCGACGCCCACTCGGTCGTGGTGGGAAACGCGGAAGGCAGGGTTGTCGTTCGGCGAACAGGGCTGCCGTCGGTTTCAAGAATCATCACCGATCAGTCGAGTGGCCTGGTCTCGGTGCATTGGAGTGCAGACGGCGGGAGTGTCTTGTGCGCGGACGTGGTTGGACGGGTCACGGTTTTCGACGCCGTCACCGCGAAGCCAACCCGCCAATCGCGGCTCGGTCGATCGGAAGGCCGCTTGCCGCACGCGTGGAGCCACCGCGGGCCGGATGCAGTGGTGGTTGAAGACGGCCAAGTCCGCATCCTCTCTCCCAAAGGGCAACGCCTGGCGGGTGAACTGGATCTGGGGCGGGTCCGAGTTGGCGGCGTCGCCTGGACCGATCAGGGCAAGGGCGTGCTCGTCGCGACGGGCCGCGGCGAAGTTAGGCGTTTCGATTTCAATCCCGGCCGGGTGCCGAAGGCCCGCGTCTTTGCTTCGGGGGATCGGTCCGCAAAGTACAGCGCGGTCTCTTCGAGCCCCGACGGCAGGTGGGTGCTGGCAACGGGAAAGATGGGCCGCGTCAGCCTGTGGTCCGCCGAAACGTACCGGCTCCTGTTCGCGGCAGGCTCCCACGAAAAGGGTCACGACGAACGGGTTCACGACTGGCACCCCGACAGCGGCCGGTCCGCCACCGGCAGCAACCGCGGCGTGGTGTCGATCTGGTCGGTCGAGGCGCAGGGGAAGCTCCTCGAGTTTGAAGCACACCGCGGGCCGGTCGGGACGTTGGCTTGGCATCACAACGGACGGCGATTGGCGAGTGCAGGCGACAACGGCGACATCTACCTTTGGGACTGGGAGTTGCGGCAGAACGTGCTCACGCTTCAGGGTCACCACGGCCCCGTCGCCCATCTGGCGTGGGGCCCCGACGGCCGGCGGCTCGCTTCGGTCGGAAGGGACGGCACTCTGCGGGTCTGGGACGCCACGGCCGGGATCTTGCTGAGCAGCCAAACACTTACGGACAAACCCTAGCCGTTTGCGTTTAGGCCGCGCCGGTGTGATGCGTTCAAGAAACTTTTCTGAGCCCTGTCCAGTTTTGCCGGCTCACGGCGAGTTACTGGTGAAGGCCAGAGAAAAGAGGGACCCCTTCAACACTGCCATCCGGGCTCTTCTTGGCGGCGGCCAAGGCCGATGGCACGCACGATAGCGCCGGTGATGCTGCCGATGCCACCCCCCTGTCGGCTTCGGGGGGGGCATCACCGGCCTTCGTTGCCGCCAGTTGTTTGTTTTTGCCCACAGTCCCCCCATCCCCCGTGAGGAGTCCGAGCCGTGCTTAAGTCGATTCTGATCGCGTTGTCCATCCTTGTCCTGCATCTCCCCGTGAGTGTCGGTGTTCAAGCCGCGCCCATCACCATCACCTTCGAGGCCACCGCCTCGGGCGAACTCGACGGTGTCGTCTTTACCGACGAGGCGTTCGTCGTCACGGCCACAGGCGACACCGACAACCGCTTCGCGTTCTCTAATGGCTTCACCGTCCCCAGTGACTTTACGCAGATCACCTTCGGCGGCCTCAACGGCGGGAGCCCGATCGACATCTTCAGCCCGGTGTTGATCAATGTCAACACGGAGTTTGATGTCCTCACGCTCGGCAATGATGAACTCGGCGATCTCGATTTTCTGATTCTCGAAGATCCGCAGATCGACGGCTACGAGCTACTCGGGCCGCTTGATCCGATCACCGGAGCCGGGTTTGTGAGCGAGTTCGGCACCCCGCTCGAAACCTCCGCGGGCAGGTTGTTCTTCGACGACGGCGGTTCTGACGTGACCGTCACCGTGATCCCCGAGCCGGGAACGCTCGCGCTGGTGGGCCTGGGCGGGCTGACCGTGTTGCTGCGTCGCGCCAAGCCTGGACTCGCGTAAGTCCCTCCCGAACTGAGATGTCATCCCTCCTGTAGCGAGAAAGAAGAGACACCATGCCCCAGCTCCCGCTTGTGACCGTTGGCACGTCCGCCTTGGTCTGTTCACTGTCGGCGTCTGCCGCCATCACCCCCACCGGCGATGTCGACCCCTCACCGACCATCCCCGGACAGGGCGTCACCGTCGGCGACGCCGGGACTGGCAGCCTGACCATCGACGGTGGCAGCGCCTTCTCGACCGGCACGACCACCAACGACCAGAGCGTCATCATCGGCAACCAAGCCACCGGCGACGGTACGGTCTTGGTCGACGGCACCGGGTCCAGCCTCGAGACGCTTTTCCTCCGCGTCGGCGTCGAGGGCACGGCCTTGTTCACTGCGTCCAACGGGGCCTCGATCTCGGTCGTCGACAACTTCAGCATCCGCGGCGACAACACCGCCACCGTCACCGGCACCGGCACGCTCTTCCAGGCCGGTAACTCGATCTTCCTCAACGGCCCGACCGCCGCCACGCTCAACGTCCAGAACAACGCCACCTTCCAGATCGTCCCGCCGACCCCCGACAACCGCTTCTTCATCGGCAGCGATGCGGGGACCAAGGGCGTGGTGAACGTCACCAGCGGCGCGACCCTCGAGTTCCTCGACGACGGCACGGCCCCCTTCCGCACCTTCGTCGGTACCCAGTTCGACACCGCTCAAGGCGAGTTCAACATCAACACCGGCGCCACCGTCACCCTCGGCCGGACCGACGTCGGCAACGACAGCGCCGGCAACGGCGCCAGCGGCGTGATCAATGTGGACGGGGTCGGTTCCACCCTCAACATCGTCCAGACCGTCATCGGCGACTCGACCGGCAACGGCGCGGGGGACATCAACCTCGGCAGCGGCGGCCACGGCGTCCTCAACATCACCGGCGGCGCAACCGTCAACGTCGAGGACGACATCTTCGTCGCCCTCGGCGACGACTCGTCGGGCGAGCTCAACGTCCTCGACGGCACCCTCGCCATCGGCGACGGCCTGTTCATCGGCTACAACAACACCGGACCGCTCACCGTCGGCGTCAGCGGCGAGATCACCGCCAACCGCTTCGTCGTCACCAACACCGACGCCAACCCCAACATCACGCCCGGCGACGCGGCGGTGACCTTCGAACTCTCTAAGGACACCTTCGGCGACACGTTGAACGGCTTAATCGACACCGGCGACTTCAGCTTCCGCAGCGGCAACCGCGAGTTGGTTCTCGACCTCGACGACCTTGCAACCTTCGAGATCGGCGACACGTTCGTGCTTGTCGATTACGACACGCTCGGCCAGAACCTCAGCGGCGCGGTCACGACGCAGACCTTCGACAACGTTGGCGACGACGGGCTCATCACCTTCGAAGGCATTGAGTTCCTGATCGACTATAACGACCCGGATTTCAGCGGCACCGCGCTGACCGCGACCGTTGTTCCCGAGCCGTCTTCGCTCGCCCTGCTCGGGCTGGGCGGGCTGGCGTTGCTGGGATACCGCAACCCGATGGGCGGCGTGTCCCATACCGCGTCACCCGTCAGCGGAGCCCGAAAGGGCTAAAACGATGCAGCCACTATTCTGTTCGGCACTATTCGCTGGGTTCGCCGCGGCGTGCGGCCTTTGTTCCGCGGTCCGTGCGGCACCGCTGACGCTGGTGACCGACGCGACTGTCGCGGCGTCGCCCGGGGTCTTGCCCGGTGCGGTCAGCAGCCCATTTACCTTCACCTTGGTCAATGCGGTCGCCAACGACGCCCCGGACGACCTGCTGACCGGCTGGCAGGTGACGCTCGATATCGAGCCGCTGCCGGGCGCGACCGGGACGGTGGAGGTTTTCGATGTCAGTCAGCCCGCGACGGGCTACCTCCTGGAAGGATCGGGCTTCGGGCTCGGCGCCAACCGCAACGGCGAGAACCTGACGGTGTTCGACTTCATCCTCTTCGCCCCGCCCGTGCAGGTACCCGCCGACCCCGGCGCGCCGTTGTTCAACTACCGGCTCGAGGCGTCGGACGACGCCCAAGGCGACTTTGGGATCTACGTCGTACCACGACTGAGCGAATGGTCCGATTCATCCTCGCCGTTCGCCCTGGCACGGACGTACGACGGCCTGCCGTTTAGCGGTGGGTCCGTGTTGATCGGCCAAGTCACCGCCGTCCCTGAGCCCGCGTTGTTCGGGCTGCTGGGCCTGGGCGGCATGCTCATGCTCACCCGCCGTTGGCGACTACATTGATTCCCTCCTCCGGCGCTGCCAAGCCTTAAGCTTGGCAGCGCTTTCAGGCGATTGTCCGACCCCGAGGCAACGCCTTCTTACCGGTTTTTCTCAACACAGACCGATTGACCACCCTCGGGAAACGGTCCCCAGCCACGCCCTTGAAGGAGGCAATGCCATGACGACTCGACGCATCACCCACTACCCCCTGATTGCTGCCGCTTGCTTGGCGGTGTCAGGCACCGTCCACGCCGACCTAACCCCGCCCCCGGGCCTTAACCCCGGCGATCAGTACCGTATCGCGTTCGTCACCTCCGATGCGTTCCTGACCAACGCCGTGTCCACAGACATCAGCATCTATAACCAACTCGCCACCGATGCCGCCAACAGCCAGACCGACCTGGCGGCGCTCGGCACCGACTGGTTCGCCATCGTCTCGGAGCCTGGCAGCCCGGGCATCTCGGCAAAAGAAAACACCGGCACGGACGACAGCCCCGCCGGCGACAACGGCGTGCCGATCTTCCGCGTCGACGGCGTCGGGATCGCCGACCACTACGACGACCTCTGGGACCGCACCATCGACGCCCCGCTCAACATCACCGAAACCGGCACCGCCTCGTCTGCCACAACGGCATGGACGGGCACGACTGCGGACGGCGAGATCAACACCGCCCAACCACTGGGTTCAACATTCCTTGTAGGTCGCGGCCAGATCGGCGCGACCGGCGACCTCTGGATGGGCACCTTCGGCGGCAACGGCAACAATCTCGCCCCGATCTACGTCATCTCCGACGTGCTCACCGTGCCCGCCGTCTCCATCATTGTGGGCGACTACGACAACTCCGGCCAGGTCGAGCAGGGCGACCTCGACATCGTCCTCCAGAACTGGGGGACGGGCACCTTCACGGGCGACGAAGCCACCCTCGTGGGCGGCGGACCCTTCGACGGCACCGTCGACCAGAACGAGTTGGACGGCGTGCTGCAGAACTGGGGCAACACCGCCGCGCCCGACTTCTCGGGCAGCGTCGTGCCTGAGCCCGCGACGCTTGCGTTGGCCGGTCTATTCGGCCTGGCCATGGCTCGTCGACGTCTGGCTTGACCGATCGGCGGCATTACGAATCACTGACATCAATCGCGGCCCGGCATGAAAGTGCTGGGCCGTGTTAACTATCGGCGTCGGCTTTTAACTCGACCTTGTCCTGCTTTACTGTTCATTGGAGTTTCCGAACTGATCAACTGGCATCGGTGGCCCGCCCTCCTATCGTGAGGTTTCGGAAGATCAGGTTTTCACTTCTGCAGCAGATTGCGTCTCGAGCCAGCGGGATAACTCCCGAGTCTTTTCGAAGAAAATGGAATGACGCGAACACAAAATTATGGTGCGATCTCACTGAACTCTACATCATCACGATGTAGTTGATGGCCGCTTTTCTAGGGTTTCAAGGCTTTGCCTTTCCTAGAGAGTTTTTCGGCTGGTCGACTCGCCGGCCGGTTTTTGACCTGCCCCCAACGTTGATGTCACGGGCTATGCACCCCTCCGGAAATCTTGAGCGAACTAGTGAGAGAATCACGTCGGCCGCAGGCTGGGTAGGATTTCCCGATAACGATACAACGCGGTTCTGCTCAGAGCATAGCCACTATCTGCGGAGGCTCTCAGTTAGAGAACATAGGCCCCAGTATCGGAACAAACGGCTTTTTCGCCAGGTACTGGCTGAAATCCAAGACGAACACGAAACTCATTCCGTAATCGACCGTTCTAATACCTCCCATGGCTTGGCGGTGTGTTTCTGCGCGTCCGTTCGGTTGAGGCCGGACTCCGGGGGAACAGTCGAGCGTCCCGCTGACAAATCTAAACATGGCGACACGGATGAGTCAGCGTCCGTGAGGAACTCTCTCGATGTCACTGAGGCTGTAGAGCCGTCGACAGCATGAACAAGATTCATGTCGATCCGCTTTAGTCGCGAGGCATTGGCAGCAAACGCGTATCACCGTGGCTGAGCGGTGGCATCGGAGGGTTTCGACTGCAACGTCAGGCGATCTCTTGACAAACGCTCGGCGTGGCAAGAAACTCGATTGCGGTGTCTGAGTTTTATTCAGTATCGGGGGTTCTGGGGAGACGGTCATCCGTCCCGGAGGGAACTCTCCGCACCTTCGCACGGGGAGCACGCTATGCCGCATTGGTGGAGTTGTCTTGTCCACTGGTCGCATCTGAACCGCCTGCGCCAGCACGACGCTGACGCCCGACAGTACGCATATCCTGGAAGCCGGCCCAAAGGCCCGTGCCAGCCCGAGACGCTCGAACCCCGGCTGCTGCTTTCCAGCGCCCCGACGCCGTTCGCACAATGGCGCCTCGACTCCGACACCGCCACGGTCGTCGATTCGTCGGCGAACTCGTACGACGGCACCAACTCCGGCGCGGTGACGACGTGGGGCGTGGTCGGCGAGGCGTTGGAGTTCGATGGCGTTGATGACAAGGTGACGGTGGCCAGCGTTCCGAATTT
This sequence comes from Phycisphaera sp., assembly GCA_028285385.1. Taxonomy (GTDB): domain Bacteria; phylum Planctomycetota; class Phycisphaerae; order Phycisphaerales; family Phycisphaeraceae; genus CAZIXN01. The sequence goes on along the minus strand of JANQPR010000071.1, from coordinate 60,836 downwards.
GACCGGAGCGCTGACGGTTGCTTATTGGGCCAAGAGCGACCAGGCGACGTGGAACCAGCACAGCACCCACGTCATGCGGAACAACAACTTCATCATGCACCCGATCGTCGGGACCGAGAAGAACCGGTTCTACGTCCGGCTCGGCGGCGCTTGGCAGATCGCAGAGTTCGACGGCGACAGCGAAGCGAACTTCGACATCACCGACTGGCACCACTACGCGGGCACATATGACCCCACCAGTGGCGACGTCAAGATCTACGTCGACGGGGTCTTGAAAGCGACCAAGGCCACATCTGGCGGAAGCCTAGATGCCGGCTCGGGTGACGTCTACATCGGGCAGCACGCGACGATCAGTAGCCGGGTTCTCGACGGTGCGCTCGACGACGTCCAGGTCTTCGACAGCACGCTTTCGGCGGCGGCGATCGACGCGGTGATGAACGAGTCGACAGACCGCGACGCCGACTTGGAAGGACACTGGAAGTTCGACGACGGGACGGGCGTCACGGCGGTCGACAACTCCTCCGAAGGGCGGAACGGCACCGTCACCGGGGCGACGTCCACCACGGGGCCGGGCGGTCAGGTCGACACCGCGTTCCAGTTCGACGGCGTGGACGACGTGGTCGAAATCACGAACGCTCCGAATCTCGAGGGGTCGTTCTCGGTTTCGCTCTGGGCCAAGAGCGACACCGCGACGTGGAACGAGCACGGGACCCTCGCGTCGAAACGCACCCAGTTCATCCTCTTCCCGAGGCAGGGGTCTAAGGATGTCTGGATGTACGTCCGCACGGACCAGGCGACGTGGAAGATCGCCAAGTTCACGGCACCGACCGGCTTCGACATCACGCAGTGGCACCACTACGTCGGCACCTACAACAGCGCGACGGGTAATGTAGAGCTTTACGTTGATGGCGTCCTTGAAGCCACCGATGACGACACCGCTCCTGACTCATCGGTTGGGCCGGCTGCCTCGGATACCGGCCCGCTGGCCATCGGGATGGACGATCACGACACGCTGGACCGCCACCTCGACGGCGCGATTGCGAACCTCCGGCTGTACGACGCCACACTCAGCCTTGCCGACGTGACGAACCTGTACTCCTTGGAATCGGCAACGACCGGGGGATTGCTGGCCCACCTGAAGTTGGACTCGGTGACGAGCGGCTCGACCACCGACTCCAGCGGGAACGGCTATGACGGCAACGTGACCGGCACCACGTCCGTGACCGGGCTGGACGGGAGCGCTCTACAGTTCGATGGGGTCGACGACCAAGTCAGCATCGCGAACGTCCCCAACCTCACGGGACCGCTGTCGGTTGCCTTGTGGGCGAAAAGCGATACCGCGACGTGGAACGAGCACGGCGTCCTCTCCAGCCGCCAGAACAACTTCATCATCCACCCGATCAAGAACTCCGAGAAGAACCGATTCTACGTGCGGATCAACGGCGCGTGGAAGTATGCTGAGTTCGACGGCGACAACGAAGCGAACTTCGACATCACCGACTGGCACCACTACGCCGGCACCTACGACCCGGCGACCGGCGACGTCAAGATCTACGTCGACGGGGTCGACAAGACGGCCTCCGTGACGGGCACCGGCAACGGCAGTCTCGACGCGGGATCGGGCGATGTGTACCTCGGCCACCAGTACCCACAATCCGGCCGCTACCTCGACGGGGCGCTCGACGACTTCCGGCTGTACGACCAGACGCTGTCCGCCCAGGACGTCGCGGACCTCGCCGCGATCAGCACCGTCGAGTGGGACGGCGGCGGCGATGAGACTTCTTGGGATGACCCCCTGAACTGGTCGTCTGACGCCGTCCCAAATGGGAATCACGACGTAGTCATCGACGTGGCGGGCACGCCCACCATCACGATCGATTCGGGCACTCAGGCGGTTCGAAGCCTGGACAGCGAAGAGGCGTTGTCGGTCGACGACGCGACTCTGACCGTGCAGACCACAGCCGATGTTGCGGGTGCCGTCAGTGTCACCGGTACTAGCGAGATCGCCGGCGGCTCCTGGGTTGTGCCGTCGGGCATCAGCGTCGTGAACTCGCTCTTCGATGGCGTGGTTATCACCGGGGATGTCACGATCTCTGATGGTGATCTCTGGGTTGAGAACGGCCTCACCCTAGACGGCGTTCTGACGATTCCAGACAACCGTGACCTTGTTCTGCAAGGACAGCAGACCGTCTCCGGAACCGGGGATTTGGTGTTGGACGGCGGCGCACTCAAGATCGTCGGTAACTCGTCATCCGGCGATGTACAGATTACGCTCGGGAGTGGCATCAAACTGCGTGGTCACGGCCAGGCCTACACGGTCAACAGCTACTGGAACGGAACCGGGTACGGAACGCATACCGGCAACGAATCACTCCTGCTCGAAGGGGCCGCGATCGGGGACGACGCTACGGGCGAATCCCTGAGGCTGACGCTTCCGCTTGATAACCAAGGCACCTTGCGGGCAGAAGGTGGAGGCCGGCTATCCGTCTACAAGGGCAACACGACACAGGTCTGGACCCAGGGCGGCACGGTTGAGGTGCCCACGAACGGCGAGATCGATCTCGGCGGTGTCTGGAGCGGCGATGTCGACTCCGCGTTCGATGTCTCCGGGGGGGAGCTCTGGCTTGGCGGCAAGTTTGCCACGGGTGACCTCGGCTCGTGGTCTCGCAGCGGGGGCGATGTCTTCTTGTACGGCGAGCTGGACAACACCGGCGAAACACTGCAGCTTGACTCGACCACCGGATCATGGCGCATCATCACGGCGTCCGGGCCGACGTACGGCACGGTGGTCGGCGGAACGCTTGCCGCGACGGCCGGAGCCGAGTGGCTGATCGGAACCGGGAGCAGCGGCACGGGCATCTTGGAGGGGGGCGTCACCCTCGATTCCGGGATCAACTTCGATGGTGGTGAGCTCTGGGTGCGCGACGGGCTGACGCTGAACACCGCGATCACATTGATCGACGACGAACAGGTCACCTTCCAGGGCACCCAGACACTCGGTGGGAACGGCACGATCACACTGCAGGGCGGCAGCAACTTGCGGATGACGGGTATCGATGCCGATACCGACATGACGCTGACCGTTGGCGCCGACGTTTTGATCGAAGGAGAAGGCGATGTCTACCGGCACCACAAGCACGCCATCTATTACATCGGCAGCAACGGAACGTTCAACGGCGACGCCACCCTGATCAATCAAGGCACAATTGATGCCGACCAGTCCGGTACGAGCTTAAAGGTTTCGGCGACAACCTTCCGGAACGATGGCGCCCTGAAAGCCTCAAACGGTGGTCGTCTAGAGGTCAACCCGACCACCTATGTCAATGCCGGACTAACCGAGATCGGGGCCGGGTCGACCTACCGTGAATCCGGCGTAGATGTTTCGACTTCGACGAGGGCGTTCTCAGGCGACGAGATCCGTGTGGCGGTCGACGGCTTGTCGACGGTCGGGACTGGCCCACTCACTTTCGAGACCTCGGTCGATAACGCGACGTTCTACACAGCTACTGGGCTGAATCAGGACAATGCGGTCATCGCGCAAAACCTCCCGCGTAACACTTCCGTGTTTGCCCGGGCGTCCGCGGCCCAAGCCGGCGGCGGTCAGGTGATTGTCTACACCAACGGGACACAAACCCTCGATCAGCCTAACACGGGCGGGCCCATGCGGATCAACGCGATCCGCGACGAGAACGGTGTCGACATCTCAGCTGACATGGGTGTCGAAACCGGCAAGACCGTCACCGGTTCACCCGATGTCGTCGCCAACGATCTTCTGGCGGGCACCGACATCAACGGCACTGTCATCCCCGATGACTTTTGGCCGGACCAGAATACCGACGGAGGTTACGGTTTCATCCGCTACCGAACTTTCGACATTCTTTCGGGGTGGAGCGGCTGGAAGATCGCCCATATTGGCGATGTGCCTGACTTCTACGGGACCTATACCGCCAATCAGATCGAAGAGTTCGACATCGAGTTCGAAGAGGTTGACGAGAACCTGTCGCCGGGCACGTCGGACCTTGGTAACGAGAACCCCGACGCCGCGGGCGACGTACCGGTCCCGGACAACCTGAGCGACGACCCGATCCGCTACCACGACGGGGCTGTGGTCTATCAGACCACCGATCTCGAGTCCGACGGGTTCGGCGATCCGTTCGGTCACCGCCGTAGCTGGACCAACCGCGGCCAGTTCCTGACCTCGGAGCGGTACGGCAACGGCTTTGTGAACTCGGAGCTGCCCTCACTCAAGCGTCTCAACGGCGGGGGCACGATCGAAGTCATCGGCAGCGGCACGGACGTCCGCGCGTTCTATCGCGGCAGCGGCGGGGCCTATACCGCCGCGGGCCACCTGGACAACCGCTTGACCGAATCCGGGGGTGAGTTCACGTTCACGACGACGACCGGCGAGCGGTACGTGTTCTTCGATTTTGATGGCGCTTTGCCCGAGAAACAGCGCGGCCAGTTCAAAGAGTCGTTTGACGGCGCGGGCAACCGAACATACGTGGCCGCATGGACCGCCGACGGGGACATCGCGGAGATCCGCCGCCAGGACACCGCGAGCGTGGACGGAGAGTCGTGGCTCTACACTTACGCCGGGTCCGGCAATCCGAACGAGGGCAAGATCACGAATGGACAGTTGCGTCGGCCGGACGGTTCCGGCGGCTGGGACGTGGTGCGCGAGGCGGATTACGTCTACTACGAGGCCGGTCAGGACTACGGCAACCTGGGCGACCTCAAGCTGGTGACCGTCAAGGACTCGGCGGAGGCGGCCATCGATCAGAAGTACTACCGCTACTACGAGTACGGCGAGGTCGGTGGCTACACCCACGGCCTGAAGTATGTCCTCCACGCCGAGAGCTTCGCTCGGCTTGACGCAGCAGTGGCCGACCCGTTCTCCGCGACGGACACCCAAGTTGCGCCCTACGCGAACCACTACTTCGAGTACGACGCGCAGCGTCGGGCCACGCGACACGACATACAGGGTATGGGCGATTCGGAGAATGGCGGGGTCGGGACGTATACCTACGACTATTACCGACGCATTCTGCTGGGAGTCCCCGGCGGGCCGCCGCCCTCGGACTACATCGCGGACCACAACTACTGGATGACCCGGACCACCGAGACGCTGCCCAACGGCAACCAGAACGTCATCTACTCGAACAGCGCCGGCAACATCATGTTGAAGGTGTTCAAGAACGTACAGGACACGGTCAACACCGGGCTGCAGGGCGAGGAGTGGCTCACCTACTACCGCTACGACGACGACGGCCGCCTCATCTGGAAAGCGGAGTCGCCCGCGGTCACCGGCTACGACGAGAGCGCCGGCGACCTGCTGAATCAAGTCGGCGGGAACTTCCAGTACCTCGACGACGCCAACGGCGTTATCCGCACCACGCAGTACTACGACACAACCACGGCCACGGAGACTTCAGCCGGCAGCGTCGACGGGTATGTCAAGTCACGCTTCATCAAGCACGGCGAGCTTGGCACCCCGGTCAAGCTGACCGAGCAGACCTACTTCACGCGTTCCGCCGGTGTAGCGAGCGTGAGCCCGCGGGCCACCTCGACCGTCTACCGCGGCAACGGCACCGACCCGCAGACCACGAGCTACGACTACGACTGGCACACGGGCAAGGTGCAGGCCGAGTCGATCGAGGCCACCTTGCCAGTGATCGACACGACCCAGAACGGCTCGGGCGTCGCCAACTCGACGGACGCTGTGTTCGACGTCGACGGCCGACTGACCTGGCAACGCGACGCCGACGGGTTCCTGCACTACACCGAGTACGACCACAGGACCGGCGCGGTCACCAAGACCATCGCCGACGTTGACACGACACAGACTGCGGACTTCACCGGCCTACCGACCGGCTGGTCGACGCCAGCGAGCGGGGGCCTACACCTGACCAACACCTATGAGGTGGATGGATTGGGCCGGGTCACCAGGGCGACCGACGCCAACGGCAACGTCGACTACACCGTCTACAACGACGCCGACCATGAGGTCCGCATCTACAGCGGTTGGGACAGCGGGACCAACACGCCCACCGGCCCGACCCGCGTGATCCGCAGCGACCGGCCAGGCAGCTACGTCGAGACGCTGACGATGTCGGCGACGCCGAACCTGACCAACGGACGGCCGGACGGCACGGAGGCGATCGGCAGTCTCGAATCGCTTTCACGCTCATTCAAAAACGATGCCGGCCAGATCGTTGAAGACCGCGTCTACCACCAACTCGGTGGCTTGACGTACTCCACCTCGGCCAACCTCGGCACCGAAGGCACGAACTACTATCGCTCGGCTTTCAGCTTGGACCACCACGCCAAGCAGGACCGGATGGTCAACGCCAACGGCACCATCACCGTCACGCTGCGCGACGGCCTAGGCCGGGCCCGGGGTGTCTATGTCGGTACGGACGACACCACGACCGACAGCGAGCCGTGGACCCCCGCCAACGCCGCGACCGCGTCCAACATGACGCTGGTCAGCCGGTTCACCTACGACGAGGACGGCGTCGGCGACGGCGACCTGACCCGTAGCGAGTCCTTCACCGGCCCGAACGGGAACGAGGCCCGTGTCACCGACAACTTCTACGACTGGCGCAACCGCCTCGTCGCGACCAAGTCCGGCGTGGGTGCCGGGACCGAAGCCGCCAGCGTTCAGCGGCCCATCGTCTTCACGACCTACGACAACCTGAACCAGGCAGTGACCACCGAGGTCTACGACGGGGACGGTGTCACCATCACCGACGCCAACAGCGACGGTGTGCCCGATGCGCCTTCGGCCTCGCTGCTCCGCGCCAAGTCCACACAGGACTTCGACGACTTGGGCCGGGTGTACCGCTCACAGACCTTCAGCGTCGACCCGAGCAACGGCACCGTCTCGACTGACAGCCTCGACAGCGCGTTCTGGCACGACGCCCGCGGGCAACTGGTCAAGTCCTCCGAGCCCGGCGGCCTGGTCACCAAAAACGCCTACGACGGCGCCGGCCGTTTGACGGCGACCTACTCCGGCGATGGCGGGGGCGATACCGCTTACGCGGACGCCTTCAACGTGACCGGTGACATCGTTCTGGAGCAGGCAGAGTTCGACTACGACAACGCGGGCAACCTGCTCCTGGTCACTAGCCGACAGCGCTTCCACGACGCAACCGGCACCGGCGAACTCGGCGACCCCGCCAGCACCACCGCGCCGAAGGCCCGCGTCAGCTACGCCGCCAGCTACTACGACCGCGCCGACCGCAAGACCGCCGACGTCTCGGTCGGCACCAACGGCGGCAGCGCCTACGCCCGTCCGGGTGCCGTACCCACCCGTTCCGACGACGTGCTCGTGTCCTCTTACACCTACACGCCCGCCGGCCACCTCTACGAGTCCACCGACCCGACCGGGACCGTCACCCGCTTCGAGTACGACGACCTCGGGCGCACGCTGACGCAAATCGAATCCTACATCGACGGCACCCCCTCTGACGAAGACGACCGCACGACCCGTTACACCTACGACGGCTTGGGCAACCTAGTCACCCTTACCGCCGACCTCCCCGCCGGCGAGGCCGACCAAACCACCGAGTACGTCTACGGCGTCACGCCCGGAAGTGGGTCCGACCTGGCCTCCAATGACCTCCTCGCCGCGATCAAATACCCCGACCGCAGCACCGGCGCAGCCAGCACCTCCCAGCAGGAAACCTACACCTACAACGCCCTCGGCCAGGTCGAGACCAAGACCGACCTCAACGGCAACGTCCACACCTACGCCTACGACGACCTCGGCAGGGTCACCAGCGACGCCGTCACGACCCTCGGCACCGGCGTCGACGGCTCCGTCCGCCGCATCGACACCGCCTACGACTCCGCCGGCCGCGCGTACCTCTTCACCAGCTACGACACCGACTCGGGCGGCAACATCGTCAACCAGGTCCAACGCGAGTTCAACGGCCTCGGCCAACTCGTCGCCGAGTACCAGGCCCACGGCGGCGCGGTCAACACCTCCACCAGCCCGAGCGTCCAGTACACCTACTCCGAGATGGCCTCGGGCGCGAACCACTCCCGCCTCACCGGCCTGACCTACCCCGACGGCCGCACGCTCACCTTCAACTACGCCGCGGGCATCGACGACGACGTCTCCCGCCTCTCATCCATCACCGACAGCGCAACGACCGGCACGCTCGCCACCTACGCCTACCTCGGTCTGGGCAACACCATCCGCCGCACCCTCGACGAGCCCGCCCTCGAACTGACCTACCTCAAACAGGGCGCCGAGCCCAACGGCGACGCCGGCGACCCATACAACGGCCTCGACCGCTTCGGCCGACTCGCCGACCAGCGCTGGCTCGACACCTCCGCGTCGACCGATCTCGCCCGCCTCCAGTACACCCACAACCGCCTCGGCCAACGCACCTCCCGCAACGACACCGTCGCCACGGTCAACAGCGTCGCCCAAGACGAACTCTACACCTACGACGCCCTCCACCGCCTCAGCGCCACCGAGCGCGGCGAGCTCAACGCCGGCGCCACCGCCATCCAGGCCGGCACCGGCACCTTCAGCCAGGACTGGGCCCTCAACGCCCTGGGCAACTGGGACCAGCTCACCCAGGACGACGACGGCGACGGCACCGCCGACCTCACGCAGACCCGCACCCACAACGCCGCCAATGAGGTAACGGCCATCACCGGCGGCGGCTGGACCACGCCCGCCCACGACTCCGCCGGCAACCTCACCACACTCCCGGTCCCAGGCGACCCGGCCTCGGGCTACACCGCCGTGTACGACGCGTGGAACCGGCTGGTCGAACTCAAGGACAGCGGCACAAGCAATACGGCCTTCACCTACGGATACGACGCCAACCACCGCCGCGTGTCGGAGGCGACGTACAGCAGCGGCACGCTCACCGAGACCCGTGACTTCTACCACGACGCGGGCTCAGTGATCGAGGAGACGGTGACGCCCAGCGGCGGCAGCGCGACGATCGACCGCCAGTACGTCTGGTCGCCGGAGTACATCGACGCCCTGCTGCTGCAGGATCGCGACACCGACGGCAACGGCACGCTCGACGAACGCCGCTACGCCCTGACCGACGAGAGCTACAGCGTCGTCGCGTTAACCGACGATACCGGGACGGTGGTCGAACGCTTCCGCTACGACCCCTATGGCAATCGCACCGTGCTCGACGCCGACTTCACCGACGACGACGACGGCGAGAGCAACTCCGACCTGACCGTCGGCTTCCAGGGCCTGCGCGAAGACGCCTCCGGCCTGCACCACCAACGCGCCCGCTACTGGCATTCCGACCTTGGCCGCTTCATCAGCCGCGACCCGGCGGGCTACCCAGACGGCATGAACCGCTATGCCGGATATCACATCTTTGGTTCAACGGTCGATCCTTCGGGTTTAGATACTCCGCAGGACGACACGGACCTCCCGGTCCGAAACCCGTTCAGGACATCTCAGCCTGGCGAACAGTTCCGGGACCGTGAGTCAACGTGGAGAGAAGACCTTCTCCGCTACAAGCTGCTCCGCGGTGCTGCGGAGACGTGGAACGACTTCGTCGAGAACAATGCGGCGGGCCGCGATATCACTGGTTGGTTCAATGAAGAATTGAAGAACAACAGAAAGACTGCAGAATTTGTAGGCAATACCGGGCCGGGCGGTACGATGACGACCGTTACTTCATATTCAACTTTTGTTGAGTTAGTTAAGCCGGGAGGTCGCTGGGATTACAAGCCGCAGTTGAACAAGATGAATAAGGTTGATGAAGGGAACATCAAGCGTCGCTATGTAACTTTGTATGAGACGCCAGTCCGCTACGACGCCGTCGCAAATATTCACTTTGGCTATGTCGGGCATCATGCGAATTTCTACGACACCACGTTGAAGCTTGGCGCTGGCATCTTTCAAGATACGGACAGAGATGGCGATCATTTCGAATGGAAAGATCTTGTAACGGCTCCATTCGAGGTTGCTTATGGCGATGATCCTTTTGATCAGCGCGCCATTCAGATTGGAATCGATGCCGCAAGGTATGAGAAGGCAGGCGGTGACCCATCTGACTACATTCGACAGAGGATTCAAGAGGGGGCGTTGCACGATGGCAGCTTCACCTTCCCAAATCGTCAGGTTGGAAAACCATGGAATACCCCTGTAAATGGTGTTACGGGAACAGGTAGGATTTATTAATGTCTTAAGAGGACTGAATATGAAGGGCTTTTCGATGTTGCTGACTGTTCTCGTACTTGTTGGTTGTGGTAGCGAGCCATCGCCACGAGACTTGCAGGTAAAGCAGATTTCATCCGCCTTTACGGCCTTGATTAGCGAGATAAGCTCGTATCACCAGCGAGAAGGAGAGCTCCCTTCTGGTTTTTCTAGCGATGTGTTCTCGCCTTACTCAAAGCTGCTTGAGGATTACGACGTTACTTACATGATCCCGTCCAGAGCGAGCGAGGGTAAGTTCGTTTTTGTGATTTTGCTCCCAACGCACAGTCTTCAGGCAGATGAATTGTTGGTTTACTTTCCTCTTGAGTGGGAGCAAACCGATGAGGCATGGACAGGTTCGGAGTTGGGGTGGGGAGGCACCTATCGAAAGGACCGGATTCATGAAAACTGGATTCTTTACTATTGAACTTGGTTGGGATATTGATCGACTTTGATGGATGACGTTCGAAGCCGGGTGCCACACACCTCGCCGAAGGCGATGTGTGCGAGCATGGTTCGCTTGCCGCCGGCTCGTCGAAAACACCACCGCCAACGAGAACTATTTCTACGGCGGCGCGTCCAACTGGCAACTGCTCGAAGAGCACCGCAACGGGCAGGTCTACGCCTCGTACGTCTGGGACCCGGGGTATATTGACGGCCTGATCCTGCGGGACCGGGACGCGGATAGTTCCTTGGCAAGTGGATTAGAAGAACGCGTCTACGTCATGCAAGACGCGAACATGAACGTGACCGCCGTCGCCGACGAGACGGGGGCGATCCTGGAACGCTACCGCTACGACCCCTACGGCAACCGCACCGTCCTCGACGCCGACTTCACCGACGACGCGGACGCCGTGAGCGATGTCGAGATGCTCCACGGCCACCAGGGCGGGCGGTACGTGGAAGCGTTGGACGCTTACCACTTCCGCCACCGCTTCTACAGCCCCGAGCTGCAACGCTGGCTGAACCCCGACCCGGCGGGCTACGTCGACGGGCCGAACGCGTACGCCTACGTGATGAACGACCCCGTCAGCTACCGCGACCCGATGGGGCTGGAAACGGAGGGGGATGACGAGTTGCTAGCGCTCATTGCGTCGGAAGGTTTCGTAATGGGGGGCCACTACCTGGAGCCGTCGACGCACGACAAGCGGGCGGAGATCGAACGCGAGATGGCTGAACTCAACGCAGATCTGGACAACCGCCGCCCGCAGGTCATCCAAAGGTCACCTTCTGGTCGCCTGTGGTCGTGTAGGTCCGGGGCTGGTAAGCTCTGTGGGTCAGGGCGCGTTTGGTTGGAAACGTGGTTGAAAAGCCATCCGGGCGGCCAAACACCCAACATAGCGCGTCGCCGCAAGCCCCGCACCAGCAAGGGCTTGCGACAATCTGCGGGTGTAGCTCAGTTGGTAGAGCGTCAGCTTCCCAAGCGATAGATGAGCCATTGAGCGATTGGGGCGACACTCGGTAAGTCGTTTTCCGGCAGTCACTTCGGACTATCCGTCTTGGGTTGACACAGGTTGATGATTCGACCCAAGTCGTCCTCGATCGACCAGGATCGACCGCGTACGACTTTATGTGTTCCGTGACCGCACTGGCCATGTGTCCGGCGCGATCCGCGTTGAATTCCTTGGATTATCTCCCCGGATGCGCTACGACGTGCGAGTTCGGTTGCCCCGGGCCCAAGCCGGATCGAGATCGACTTCCTTCTCTTCATCGAGCGTCGGCCTTCAGCGTGCAGTGCGTTGTCGACTTCTGCTGTCGGGTCGCGGGGAATGCGCCCTCCACATCCGCTACCGAGGCGAAAACACAATACGTCGCTTCCTGTTGAGAAATGATAATCAAGTATCATTACGGGCGTGCCCGTGCCCATCAGACCAGCGACTCAAAGGAGACATCCGCGTGAGCACCAGAGTCACCTGTCAGCGCAGTGCCATAGGGGAGGTCATCCGCAGCGCTCCGGGTCCCCTGCACCCCCGAGAGATTCTCAATCTCGCGTCCCGCATGGTGCCGACGCTGGGCATCGCGACGGTCTATCGGCATCTCAAACACCTGCGGGAGTCCGGTGAAGTTCGGGCCGTGGGACTGGGCCGCAATGATGTGCGCTACGAGCCGACCGACCGGGGGCATCATCACCATTTCCTCTGCCGTGAGTGTGGGGAAGCCTTTGACGTACACGGTTGCGCAGGTGGCATCGCGAATATGGTGCCGCCCGGCTTTGAGGTCCAAGAGCACGAGCTGACGCTCTTTGGACGATGTGGGGAGTGCGTCACGTCAGAGCGGACGGCCGGTTGACCATGCCGACCTATGACTACCACTGCCCAGAGAACGGGCGCGAGGTTGCCGTCTATCACGCCATGAGCGAGCGGATCACTACGTGGGGCGAACTGTGTGACCGTGCCTCGATTGACGCGGGTCGGACACCGCGTGAATCACCGGTACAGAGGCAAATCGGCGCAGGGATCGTCATGGCTCGTAAGCCCGATCAGCTGTCGAGGTTTGGGGCGCGATGCTGCGGCACGCACGGGTGCGGAGACTGATCAGAACTGGATTCAGGACTCAGGGAACACTCAATGTCAACCGCCAACACGAAACGCCTGCCAGTTACCGTCCTTTCCGGCTTCCTCGGAGCCGGAAAGACCACAGTGCTCAATCACATCCTGAACAACCGCGAGGGATTGCGCGTGGCGGTCATCGTCAATGACATGTCTGAAGTCAACATCGACGCCTCACTGGTCCGTGATGGCGGCGCGAAGCTCTCTCGCACCGAAGAGAAGATGGTCGAGATGACCAACGGCTGCATCTGCTGCACGCTTCGGGAAGACCTGATGATCGAAGTCAATCGGCTGGCAAGGGAGGGCCGGTTTGACCACCTGCTCATCGAAGCGACCGGGATCGCCGAGCCCATGCCCGTAGCGGCGACGTTCTCGTTCCGCGACGAAAACGGTCAATCACTCAGCGACACCGCCAGCATCGACACGATGGTCACCGTGGTGGATGCCGCCAACTTCCTCCGCGACTTTGACAGTCACCAGGGTCTGCGCGATCGCGATCTGGGCGTGAGCGAAGAGGACGAACGCACCATCGTCGATTTGCTGACAGACCAGATCGAGTTCGCCAACGTGATCGTCATCAACAAGTGCGACCTGGTCAAGGCCGAAGAGATCGAACGACTGGAGGGCATCCTCCATCATATGAATCCGGACGCTAGGCTCGTGCGAACGTCTCGCGGCCGGATCGACCTGAATCAGGTCGTCGGTACGGGTCTCTACGACGAAGATGAAGCGTCGTTGATGCCCGGCTGGATTAAGGAACTCAACGGCGAGCACATCCCGGAGACCGAGGAGTATGGCATCGGCAGCTTCGTGTACCGCCGTCGCCGACCGTTTCATCCCCAGCGATTGATAGACGCGACCGAATCCAGCTTGAACGGCGTGATCCGTTCCAAGGGTTACCTCTGGATCGCCTCCCGGCCCCAGTACTGCGGGGTGTGGTCTCAGGCCGGCTCGTCGCTACAGATGGATCGGGCGGGTTATTGGTTTGCGGCGGTGGGCAAGGATCGCTGGCCAGATGATCCGGATACCCGAAAGCGGATCGATGAACTCTGGGATGAAGAAGTCGGCGACTGTCGACAGGAGATCGTGTTCATCGGTGTCGAGATGGACCGTAAGAAGATCGAGGCAGGCCTGGACGCAGCACTGATCACGGATGAAGAGATGGCGGCCGGCCCCGAGCACTGGTCTCGGTTCGAAGATCCGATCCCGAGTTGGGATCCGCACATGCCCGAAGAAGTGCACGCCGGTTAGTCGGCGATGCCTTTATGCAGCACCGCAATCCAAACCAAACCAAACGGAGCAAGCATGCTGAAGCCACTCGCCACCATCGCACTGGTTCTCTCCGCCCTCGCCGCCGGCGTCGCCCTGCTCAATGAGTCGGCCTCCATCACCGAGGCGCACTGCCAGGTGCCTTGCGGCATCTTCGATGAGGACGCCCGGATCAAGGCCCTCTACGAAGATGCGACCACTATCGACAAGGCCATGAAGCGGATGAACGAGTTGGCGGGCGAGGACGACGCGCAGAGCCAGCAGCAGTTCGTGCGATGGACGCATGCCAAAGAAGAACACGCGTCACGTGTGATCGCCGTGACGAGCGAGTACTTCCTCACACAGAAGCTCAAGCCCGTCGCGAAAGGGGCGGAAGGGTATGAGACCTATCTCAATACCCTCGCGCTACATCACGAGCTGTTGGTCGCGGCGATGAAGTCCAAACAGACGACCGATGTCGCCGCCGCGGCCAGACTGCGTGACGCTATCCACGGCATCGAGCACGTATGGGTTGAAGACCACAGGCACTAGTGGCAAACGCGTGGAACGCATCAGATCCATGATCAAACGTCTGGCGACGACATCAGGACCTGCGGAGTCTTTCGATGCCGTCGTCGTCGGAGGTGGCGCCGCGGGCGTGGGGGTGGCGATCGCACTCAAAGACGCGGGCGTCGAAAACTCCGTCGTGCTAGAACGGCGCACGGTCGGGTCATCGTTTGCCGCTTGGCCGAAGGAGACTCGGTTTATCACCCCGTCTTTCGCAACCAACTCGATCGGGATGCTCGATCTGAACTCGATTGCGATCGGTGTTTCACCCGCTTTCAGCCTCAAGGTCGAGCACCCCACAGGTAGAGACTACGCGGCACACCTGCGGGGCGTCGCGGCGTTCTTTAATCTGCCTATCCGTGAGAGGGCCAGCGTCCTACGCATCACGAAACACGGGGAAGACTTCCTGATCGACACCGCCGAAGAAACACTGCGTGCCAAGCACGTGATCTGGGCGGGTGGCGAATTTCAGTACCCCCGCCTCAACGGCTTCGTCGGCAGCGAGCTCTGTCGGCACACCGCGACGATCGGCAGCTATCAACAGCTCGAAGGAGACGAGTTCGTCATCATTGGCGGTTGCGAGAGCGGTGTCGACGCGGCTTATCACCTTGCGTATCAAGACAGACGAGTCCGCCTGTTTGATAGAGGGTGTCCGTGGCAGGAAGAGAGTTCCGACCCCAGCGCCGCGTTATCAACGTATTCACTCGAGCGCATGAAAGAGGAGTGGTTCGAACGATACGTGGAGATGTTCTCCAACGCGCTGATAGCCTCGGTCATGCATATTGATGACAGGTACGAAGTCACCACGTCCGACGGCCGCTGGTTTCACACCGACATCCCGCCACTCTTGGCGGGCGGGTTTGAAGGCAGCCACAGGTTGGTCGCAGACTTGTTCGAAAGACGCCAGGATGGGTTTCCGCTGTTGAACGACAATGACGAGTCGACGCTGGTACCGGGCTTGTTTCTGTGTGGGCCCGCCGTTCGGCATGGCGATCATGTGTTCTGTTTTATCTACAAGTACCGGCAGCGTTTCGCCGTAGTTGCCAAAGCGATCGCCACGTCCCTCGGCCTGCCTGCTGAACGCTTAGAGCATTACCGTAACTGGGGCATGTACCTCGACGACCTGTCCTGCTGCGGAGAGGAGTGTGTGTGTTGACCAATGAGGTCGATCGTTCCATTGCCATGGATCCGATACCGGCTTGGCTGGCCAAGATGCTGCCGATCGAGTGGCTTGGCCAGACCGCGGCCAGCCTTCGCTGGATCACAAGCGTTTTCGCCTACCGGATCAGTTTCATCGGAGACTACTTGCAGCTGTCTGCCGCGCCGGCGTGGTTGATTGCCAACATCGCCGTAGCCTTGCTCCGCCGGAGACAGTTGAGATGACCACAGCATCTATAGCGGCGGATCAGGCACTTACCGCCTGTGACTCGGCGTGTGACTGCCACGGCAGTCATCATGGCCACGCGGATAGCCGCGGCCATAAGAACGACCATCGAATCTTCTGGCTGTCCTCACGCCTGGGGCGGGCAACCTCCAAGGGCCTGGGCGGTGGCCTGATCTCTGCCTTGATCTTCACGCCTTGCCCGTGCTGCGGCGGGGTGATCATGGCCTGCCTGCGGGGGCTGCTCTCGGCTGCCGTTGGACTCACCGTGGGCGTCGTCGCCTACCGACGACGGCCCGCCGCTGCCCCCCTGAATCGTTTCGGCGTTTCGCCGGATACAGCTTCGGAGCCAAGGTGATGCCCATCTATGTGTACGAGGTCGTGTTGGCCAACGGCGAGGCCGGCCAGGTGTTCGAGGTGATGCAGAAGATGTCCGATGCGCCGCTGACGACTCATCCCACCACGGGCCAGCCGGTACGCCGGGTGATTCAGCCGCCCCACATTGCGGGGCAGTGGTCTGAAGCCGGAGCCAGGCAGCAACTGTCCGACAAAAACCTCGAAGCGCAAGGCATGGCCAAATACGTCAAGGCGGGCGACGGCTACTACGAAAAGCGAGCAGGCAAAGGGCCGAACGTCATCGGTGCGGGAGACGAATAACCATGCCTCGCCGCGATAGGGCAATCAATCCGTGACACATAACGAGGGAAGTTTGCCAATGAGTGTTTCACCGTTTTCGCGAAGACAGACCATCGAGCAGGTAGAGGAAGGCGTCGAGCTGGCGCCCAAGTTCGACGAGCACGGGCTGATCCCCGTGGTCACGACGGACTACGCATCCGGCGAAGTGCTCATGCATGCCTACATGAACATCGAGGCGCTCACGCAGACGATCCAGCTAGGCGAGGCGGTGTATTGGAGTCGCAGCCGAAGGTGTCTTTGGCACAAGGGCGCGACGAGCGGCCTCGTACAGCGCGTCCGTGAGATGCGGATTGATGACGACCAGGACTGCGTCTGGCTGCGCGTGGATGTCCAGGGAGGGGCTAGTTGCCATGTGGGCTATCGCTCCTGTTTCTACCGGGCCGTGCCCGTTGGCAACCAGGCAGGCCAGCAACTGGAGTTCACGGAGACACAGAAGGTATTCGACCCCAAGGCGGTCTACGGCGACGCTCCCAATCCGACCCAGCTCTGACCGCCTCGATCAAGAAAGAACAGAACATGAAGATCGCGCGCCCCAATCATTACCTCTTAGCTGCTGTGGCAAGGGGTGTTCACTTGTTTACGCTCATCAACTAACGAAAGGTAATGCCATGCCTCAGGAATCGCTTCAGCACTTTGCGACGACCGTCCAGAAGTCGGTTGCCAAGGCGACGATCATCGAGCCTCGGTCAGAAGTCGGCAATGCTTCGGTGGAGTACTGCGTCAGCAGTGGGTACGTGTTGATTCAAGACCCGTCGGACAATCGGGCATTCGTCACACATATCAGCAACGTCGTGCTCGAACTCGCGGAAGCTTCTTGATGTGGACATGGCCTGCTCGGCGCCAACGGCGCTCCATACGAGTTGCGTTAGCTGCCCGATTTGGTAATCAATCGGCTAGACAGGAACACAATTGACACCAGACAGCTCATCTATCCCCTGCCACATCGTCGCCGGCCCGTTGGGTGTCGGCAAGACATCGGCAATCCTCAGCTATCTCCGCGAGCACGCCTCCCACCAGCGAGTCGGCGTGCTTGTAAATGACTTCGGCCCCGTCGGCCTCGACAGCACCACGCTGCAGGCCGAAGCCCCGGGGACCCAAGTCCTGAACGTGCCCGGGGGGTGCATCTGCTGCACCATGCTTGCAGAACTTCCCGGGTGCATCCGGCGTTTAATTTCCGAGCAGGCGCTGGATCGGCTGATCATCGAGCCCAGCGGCATGGCTTCGCCGGCGCAGGTGATCGACCTGCTCCGTAGTCTCCAGGACGAACTCAACATCCTCCTGCACCCCGCTATCGTCCTGCTCGGCGCCCCAGAGTTCGACGAGGAGATGTTTGCGCGGATGCCGTTTTTCCACATGTTCTGCGAAGCTGCCGACATTCTGGTCTTCAACCGCTGCGACCAAACCGATACGTCCAAGATCGATCGCGCGAAACTGTGGGCCGACCAACTTGATCCGCCGAAGCTCTGCGTCGTTACCACAACGCACGGCCAACTCCCCGCCGAACTCTTCGACCTTCCCGCCGCCTCGCCGGAAGCAAACGAAACGCTGGACACATCGCCGACAGACCACCGTCACAACGACCACGTTGATCATAGCCACCACCACGGTCACGATGACGATCATCACCACCACCACGATCCCTCGATCCACCCCGGCGGCTTTATCCTCGAGGCCGAGCGGTGCTTCGAGGAAGAAGTGCTGCTCGTGAACCTCATGCGCGTCTGTCAGCAGGGCATCGCCGGCAATGAAGTGCTCCGCCTCAAGGGCGTCTTTCACACCTCGGCCGGCTGGCAGTCTCTCGAGATCGCCAACGGCGAGATATCGTTCCGCCACTCCGCGCACCGCCGCGACAACCGGATGGAATGGATCACGAAACCCGGTGTCGTAGACCAAGCGCAGATGCTCATGGAAATCGACCGGCCACTGAACTGGCAGGAGATCGCCGACTCGCTGAACGTTAACTAGATCCGTCGTGGACGACAGCTCATTGCTTCCCACAAACTAGTCACAATGTTGAGTAGAAGAAGCAAATGATCGAGAACGATATCGCTGAACAATTCGACGAATGGAATCAGGCGCTGCAGACCGGAGACCCTAAGAAAGTCACGGCCCTTTATGACGACAGTGGCGTCTTGCTGCCGACTATGTCCGACCAAGTGCGGCACAGCCACGAAGAGATCGAAGATTATTTCGTTGGTTTCTT
The DNA here is from genome assembly GCA_028285385.1 of Phycisphaera sp. Classification (GTDB taxonomy): domain Bacteria; phylum Planctomycetota; class Phycisphaerae; order Phycisphaerales; family Phycisphaeraceae; genus CAZIXN01. Next base: position 42,003 of record JANQPR010000071.1, on the reverse strand, counting down.
GGCAAAGGGACCGATGGGAAAGATCGACGAGGCGAACATCAGGGCCTTTGGCGAGACCGCGATCAACTCCGGTGTATACACCTTTGCCTTTAAGGAAGGCACTAGGGTGCAAGCTAGGTTCACCTTTGTCTACCGCCGGCACGGCAAGCGATGGATGATTGTCGAGCACCACTCTTCGACAATGCCTGAGTCATCCGCCGCAGATCCGAAAGACGCTGACCTTTTCTCCCCACCAGGCCATGCCCCGTAAGTGGATTTTTGAACTGTCGCTGGATCATCGCGACTTCGAACATCGCTACGAAGTTGACCGCTGGTCGAGGTTACGGAAACAGGTCCGCTTGAAGAGTTAGTCTGGTCCAAGTTGACAGGGTGAGATTTTGAAAGGCAAGTGATCCCCTTGGGCTCATTGGGCTAGTCGTTTTGAGAGAATCGAGGGTGGTTTGATCGCCATCCGAGCAGTCGTTTGCTAATCGCCTCGACCGACCCGATCTGCTTGAACATACCCAGCGGCACACTCTGCAGCGCGGCCCGCTCTCCCTTGACCCTTCGGCGTTGCCGCGGCTCCGCCGTTGACGCCGTTGACGCCGTTGACGCCTATTCCAAATGACGCAGATCAGTTCGTTAGTTTGCGTTCGTTGATTTCGGCTTGTCAGATGTCTAGGTTACGGTTACTTTGAACTTACCGCTCTGCGAGAGGAACTGAAGCGGATTATCGTAGAGCACCTTCTGAATCATCGCCTCGGTGTGACCGCGCCGCTGCATCTCGAAGCGTGTTTGCGGTAGCAAGAGCGGATCGGAGTAGGCCCAGTCAGCTGAAGAGTTAATCCAGAGGCGATCGCCGGCAAGGGTCTCGATGGTGTCTACGGCGCGCTGTGGGGTGAACTTCGTATCCGGATAGATCGTCATGCCCACCCAATAACCGCGATCGCGCACAAGGCGAGTCGTATGCTCTTCCATGTGATCGATCATCGCACGGTCTGGCGAAACACCGTGCGCATCCAGTACGTCCAGCGTCAGCCGCGTTCCCTTGAGCTTGTCCTCCATGTGAGGCGTGTGCACAAGGATCAGTTGATTCAACTCGACAGCGAGCGCGACCTGTTCTTCGAGGATGGTCAGTTCGTTTCGAGAGTTCTTGTTGAACCCGATCTCGCCGATGCCGACTACGCCAGGTCGATCGATGAACTGGCGAACGATCTGAATCACCTCGCGGGAAAAGGCGACGTCCTCCGCTTCCTTCGGGTTGATGCACAGCCAACAGTGGTGGGCGATGCTGAATCGGGCGGCGCGGCCGCGTTCGAAGCTGGTCAGGTGCTCGAAATAGTCCGCGAACGCCTCAGGGTGTGGTCGATCGTACCCCGCCCAGAACGCCGGCTCCGTGCACGCCACACAACCGGCCATCGCCATGCGATGGTAATCGTCGGTGGTACGGCTGATCATGTGGATGTGCGGTTCGATGTAATGCATCAACTCTTCTCGTCGTACGCGCCGCTGGCAGACTTGGTGTGGGCAGCAGGGATTGGCTCATTTGTCGGATCTGAAAGTGACTCCAGTAACCGCCGGGCCCGACCAGGCTCATCGCTCGCAACCAACCGAAGCCCCTCGTGTAATGCCTTAATGAGGAAGTCACCCTTCGCATCCGGAGCGCCGGAAGCACGGTCGACCCGATCAAGGAATGCGGCGATATCGAGAAGTTTGCCGCGATGCTCAAGAAAGTAGGTCTCGATAACGTTGGACGCAGTCATCGGGCAAGTGTGCGATTGGTCAGTCATTGCCATCTCCTGATTTTCGTCCCGAGGTTTGAGCCAACTCTGAGATTGCGGTGACGTCACACCCATTGTCCAGATCGGGTCTTTGGAGCGAGGTCGAAAATGGCCTGTCTGAAGTCTCGAACGTCTCTGGGACCCCCGCGCTGACTGGAATCGATCTCTTGGGTAGCGGCGAATACGCCGGCAATCTCCGAAACTTTGAGCGTATACACTGCGATCTATGGAGTACTTTACTCGGTTTGGAGTTCACGCCATGTTCGAGTGCTCGGCCGCGCCACGTTTCCGACTCGTCAACCTGTTTGCGTTACTTTTGATCATGATGATCCCGGCATGCAAGACGACCAATCCGACGGGCGAGGAGACCGTGCGGTATGGCGACGAGATCGTCGTGGCTGGTCAGTTCTACCGCACGGGGGCCAAGGTCGTGACGTGGCTGGATGCGCAGGGCTACGACGCATACCGCGTGGAGGCGCGTTTCGCGGACTTTGATCAGTCGAGCTGGGATGCGATTAAGGACAAGCTGCCTGAATGGGGCTCGCCGAACCGCTACGGCATGCGGATTGATCGCTTCAACAACGGCCGCCCCGACTTCACTCCCGAAGAGATCGAGGCCGTGCGCGGCGGCACTTGGGAACTCGAACAGCTGCAGGACATCGTTGATCAGTTCGTGATTCACTACGACGCCTGCGGCACGAGCAAGTACTGCTTCGAGGTGCTGCAGGACATGCGAAGCTTGAGCGTGCACTTCTTGCTGGATGTGGACGGCACGATCTACCAGACGCTGGACGTCAAGGAGCGTGCTTGGCACGCCACCACCTCGAACAGCCGGTCCGTTGGTATCGAGATTGCCAACATCGGGGCCGTCTCGCCTGACGACCGTGAGCTCCTGAACCAGTGGTACATGGAGTCCGAGGACCAGCAGACGGTGATCAAGATCCCCGCCGATCGGATGGGACACTTGGACCCCAATACCGAGTACTCCCCGTCACGCGACGAGCCCGTGGTTGGCGTGATCCACGGCCAGGAATTGGTGCAGTATGACCTGACCGAGGCGCAATACGAAGCACTGATCAAACTCACCGCCACTCTTAACAAGGTCTTGCCGAAGATCGAACTCGACGCCCCTCGCGACGTCGGAGGCGATGTGCGGATGGATGTACTCACGCCCGGGGAGCAGGCTGAGTTCCAAGGGCTAATCGGGCACCACCACATCACGACCCAGAAGGTCGACCCCGGCCCGGCCTTCGATTGGGAACGTGTGATCGAAGGCGCCAAGAAACTACGGTAATGCGAGCTTCTATTCGGATCTCTTCTCAAGATCAGGATCCAGAGTTTTGACAGAATCTGGCCGAGGGCGAACCTAGAACATGACCTGGTCCTGCGAGGTCTGCCACGCGCTGAAGGAAGCGAAGGTGCCGACCGAGTGATGGCGCCGGCACGAATACACGCGCCGTCCGCACTCGCCATTGGACTCCCAGCCCCCGGCTCGGTTTGCCGCATCGCTAAGCAGGCTGCAGACAAACTGACAGGTGTGTGCCAAGCGTTCGGGCCACTGTTGGATACTACGATGTGTTACTGAAATCGACCGCTGGTATCGGCCTGCGATTTAGCCTCGGGCTGGGGTCGGAATGGGAAGGATGGCGCCACCTATTACGCCAGTCGGACCGTGGAACGGGTGTGAGCGACAAGATGAACATTCGGTTTTACAACACACTCACGAACCAAGTGACGCCATTTGAGCCGCTCAATTCTGGCTTGGTCAAAATGTACAGTTGTGGGCCGACTGTCTACGATTTTGCGCACATTGGTAACTTTCGATCTTTTCTGTTCGCAGACTTGTTACGAAGGTTTCTGGAGGCCAGTGGTTTCGAAGTCTGGCATGTGATGAACATTACGGACGTGGGTCATATGACTGACGACGCGGCAGCTGACGGCGTCGGCGAAGATAAGATGCAGGCGGCGGCGCGCCGGCTCAAGCACGACAAAAAGGCTGGCAAAGTTGAGGATGAGGCCGTAACCAACCCAGACGATCCGTACGAAGTGGCGGAGTACTTCACGCGAGCATTCCTTGATGATGGCCGCAAGCTGGGACTAAAGGTCGCCAGTGAGTTCCCGCAGCGAGTACCGAAGGCGACGGACTACATTGCTGATATTCAGCAGATGATCTCTACGCTCATCGAGCGCGGACATGCGTACGTGGGTGGTGACGGTGCAGTCTATTACAGCGTTGAGTCATTCTCCCAATACGGTCAACTCAGCGGCAACCCGCTCGAGGCTCTACAGGTTGGAGCCGGCGGGCGTATCGACATCAGTAACCAGAGCTTCAAGCGACACCCGGCAGACTTCATGCTTTGGAAGCCTGATCCGACACATATCATGAGATGGGATTCGCCATGGGGGGCTGGATACCCAGGCTGGCACATCGAATGCTCAACGATGTCGATGCGCGCCCTGGAAACCGATGTGTTGGACATTCATACTGGCGGCGAGGATCTGATCTTTCCCCATCACGAGTGTGAGATTGCTCAATCCTGCGGAGCTACCGGTAACGATCTGTTTTCCAGGTTTTGGATGCATGCCCGCTTCTTGTTGGTGGAAGGTGAGAAGATGTCCAAACGTAAGGGCAACTTCTTCACTGTCCGCGATGTTCTATCCGGCAAAGCTACGGGGTCGCCCGTGCATCCGGCGGTCCTCCGTATGGAACTCATCAAATCTCATTACCGTTCGCAAAGCAACTTCACGACCAAGGGGCTGATTGAATCTGCGGGTACTGTTCGGCGGCTGACGGAACTTGGCCAGCGACTACGCGACGCATCTGGCGGAGTCCCCGAGGAGATTGATCAAACCGAACATCCAGTCGTGAGAGCATTCCTGCATGCCTTAGCAAACGACTTGAATGTCAGTGAGGCCATGGCGGTCGTGCATGCTTGGGTTGCATCTCCTGGTTCAGATGCCGCGGAGTCTTACGGTGTCTTACTGGCTTTAGATCAAGTCTTAGGGGTGTGGGAGCTTGCCTCAAACGACAATCGCTCGGAGGATACCGAAAGTGATACCGTTGCCAGCTTGTGCGCGTTGATCGACGTAGCGCGAAGTGCGCGTAATTATGCGGCAGCAGACGGGCATCGGCAGCAGTTGATCCAGCTCGGTTATGAAGTCCGCACCTCATCCAACGGCACTTCAGTCAAGAAGAAACTCACATGACTGCACTGAGCCAAGTCGTCAGATTCAATCCGCCGAGCAAGGCTGCAGTAGAACATGGATCATTTCATAGCATCGAAAACAATGACCATTCGGCTTGCTGCTTCCCGAAATCGCTATACAGCCACTCCGACTGACCTCGCCACTTACCCGAGTCCGGCTTGAATCTCATGGATTCGAGCACTGATGCATTCAGGAGAGGGCAGGCCGATGAGCAGGAAGCGACACCGACTGGAGGAGATCATCGAGAACCCTCATTCCTCCTACGGAAAGAGAGCGATGTTCTGGGTTTCGGGGTTGTGGGTCCTGGTGACAGTGCCGCTCCGGGAGTTCCTGGGCAAAACCCTTTCCTGCCCCTGACTCCCGTAGGAAGAAGAGGGCTGATGACCAAGCTAGGTGTGGTAACTCGAACTATCCGCCGTCAAGCGCTCTCGACATCTGCTGGACACCCTCAGGTCGCCTCGCGGGCACCCCTGGTCGTCGGGGCGCCCGGGCGGTAGAATCCAAGTCGTCGACGGCTACTAGTTGGAAGCGTGGTTGGAACGCCCCTCGGGCGAACGAAACCCTGATCAACGCCGTCGTCGCAAGCCCCTCACATACAAGGGCTTGAGGTAATGTGCGGGTGTAGCTCAGTTGGTAGAGCGTCAGCTTCCCAAGCTGAATGTCGAGGGTTCGAATCCCTTCACCCGCTATTCAGTGGTTACCGATTCAGGTCGCTTCCGAAACGACGGCCCTTGGTGAGGTTACACGTGGCGCACGACTCCGACCTGGGTAAAACGCCCCCGCCGCTTCCGCTCACTTTTCTAAACGCAACGTCGGACCGGGTCGATCGTCGGCACAGCGGCCGTTGTCGCTGCATGAGTTCATGGTGGAAGACGCGGTGAGTACCGACCGTTCACCGTTCCTTGCGGCTTTTTCTGATGCCGGAAGACTTGCCTAAAGCGGCAACGGCGTATCCGACCCAAGCCGGAGCCGGCTGGTGAGGTGATTCGCGGTCGCCGACTCGTTTCACGAGCGGATCCAAGGTTGGAGTTCAGGTCTGTGATCAGACCACCGTCAATGACGAGCTGCATCCGCGATGCCCATACGACCTATCGCGCGCTCGGACCAAACTGAACAACCTGCCGAGATGCGAACGAACGTGGTATTGGTGTTAGGCTGTTCTGTGTACTTAGACGGGGCGGCCGGTCAGCTACCGTCAGCGTCGATATCCGAGGGATCGGTTGCTAGAGAACACGATCACATAATGCGCGGAGTAGTTGAAGATGAAGGTCGGCGTCATCGGTTGCGGCAACATCTGTGGTCAGTACCTCGAGTACGCCCGGCAGTTCGGGGGACTCGAGATCGCTGCGTTGGCAGACCTGGATCGAGAACGCGCGGCGGCGATGGCCGAACGCTTCGGTATTGCTCGTTCGGGAACCGTGGACGAGCTCCTGGGCGGAGACGAGGTTGAGTTGGTGATCAACTTGACCATCCCGGCGGCCCACGCCGAGGTTGCGCTGCGGGCGATCGAGGCGGGGAAGCACGTCTATGGCGAGAAGCCGTTCACAGCGACGGTTGAACAAGGCCAAGAGGTGATGGCGGCCGGGAAGCGGCGCGGCCTGGCGCTGGGTTGTGCGCCGGACACGTTCCTGGGCACGGCGCACCAGACCTGCCGGAAGCTGATCGACGACGGCGCGATCGGCCGGCCGGTGGCCGCGACGGCGTTCATGATCATCGCGGGGCACGAGTCGTGGCACCCGGACCCGGGCTTCTATTACGCGCCGGGTGGTGGGCCGCTACTGGACATGGGGCCGTACTACATTCACGCTCTGGTGAACCTGCTCGGGCCGGTGCAACGCGTCAGCGCGGAGGCGGGGGTCCAGATCACGCCGCGCACGATCACGTCGGAGCCGAAACGCGGGCAAACAATCGACGTGGAGACGCCGGACCACATCACGGCTTCCCTGCAGTTCGAGGATGGCGCGATCGGCACGCTGGTCACGAGTTTTGCCGGGCAACACTCGCCACACGACGCGCAGAACCCGATCACGGTGTACGGCACGGAGGGCACGCTCCGTGTCCCGGACCCCAACGGATTCGACGGGCCGGTGTACCTGCGACACGGGCCCGACGGCGAGGACGAGCTTATCGAGTCGGCGTTCGCGCACCCCAACGGCCGATCGCTGGGGGTGGCCGAGATGATCGAGGCGATCGCCGCCGGCCGTTCGCCGCGGGCATCGGGGGCCTTGGCGTGGCACGCGTTGCAGGTCATGCACGCGGCGCTCATGTCCTCGGAAGAGGGTCGGCGTATTGAGGTGCCACACGAGATTGAACGCCCGGCAATGATGGATGCCGACGCGGTGGTTTCGGCGTGAGCGATCCGGGGGCTCGACGACCAACGGCACCGACGGAACGCCCAAGCCTAGCGTTGCAGCTCTACTCCGTGCGCGAGCGGGTGGCCGAAGTGGGATTGGCCACGACGTTGGGCGAGTTATCCGGGCTGCCGATCCAAGGAATCGAGTTCTGCGGGCTTGAGCACGTCGGCGACCCGCATGACGCGGCGCGGTTGCTGGACGATCATGGCCTCGCCTGCGTTGGCGGCTTAGCGTTGCTGCCGGACCTCGAGGGTGACGCGCTCCAGGCAGCAGCCGAAGCCCACCTGGCGCTCGGGGCCGACACGCTGCTGCTGGTCTGGTTGCCACCTGAGCGCCGAGACTCCGAAGAGGCCGTCGCGGCGACGGTCGATCGGCTCCACTTGATCCACGACCGCGTGCGTTCGCTGGGCTTGCGCTTTGGATACCACAACCACGACTTCGACGTACGGCCGCTCGAGTCGGGGCGGACGCCGTGGGAGGTCATGACGGCGGCGATGCCCAGCGATTTCCTGCTCGAGTACGACGTGGGCAACGCGGTGTCGGGCGGGGAGGAGCCGGTCGCCGGGTTACACGCGTGTGCGGGGCGTCGGCCGCTGGTGCACCTTAAGGAGAGCTCGCGCGTCCACGGTCACGGCGCCGACCTGATCGGCGACGGCGACGTCCCTTGGCCGAAGGTACTGGCCCTGTTGAACGACGACCCGCAGACCGAGTGGATGGTCGTCGAGCACGAGCACCACCCGTCGCTGCCGCCTGTCGAGGTGGCCCGGCAGAATGTCGATCGCGTGCACCGCATGTTGTCGCGTTGAATGGCCGGCTACTCCGCTTGCTTCGACAGCGCGTAGAGGTAGCCGAGCAGCGCGGTCTTGCCGCCCATGGTCTGCTGGGGGGTGAACTCGTTGTTGGAGTAGCAGTAGCGTGCCCGCCAGAGCGCTTCGCCGTGCGGCCAGTGCTCCCAGGCGGGGTAGCCGCGTCCGCCGTACCAGCCCTTGGGGTCGGCCATGAAGCCCTCGCCCCAGGGTTCGGCGTTCATGTACGGCGTGTGGCCCGGGTGTACGCCGGGCACGCCGTCGTTCCGGCCGCTGGTGTAGATGTCGGTGACGTGTCGGCTCCCCAGACCGGTCATGAGCACCATGTTCAGCGGGTTGCGGCCCAAGCCCCAGTCGGCCTCGAGGTACAGCGCGTCGAGCATCTCGCTGCGTAGGTCGCCGTCCACATCCGCGGCGGCGTGCGCGATGAGCAACGCTTGGTTTGCGGTAACCGCCTGGAACCAGCCGTAGGCAGTGTCGCTGCTACGGCGGGACGGCCACTCGCGCGGGCCGACCAGGTTCTTGGCGACGGCTTCGTGAATCACGGCGGCATTGACATTGGCCAGCAACTCCGCGTGGTGGATCGGCTGCCAACCGTGCTTCGCACACAACAGGTACGCCGCCGCCGCCCAGTACTGGCTGTACTCGCCTTTCTTGTCGATTTCGGCCTTTGGCCCGGTGACCGAGGTGGTGTCGGCGAAGTCGTCTTCGAAGCGGCGCTCTCCGGTGACGTTGTAGAGGCTCGCGGCGGCGAGGGCCTTAAGGTCCCGGCCGCGGGCCTTGTTGTTGCCGACGTTGTGGGCGTAGTCCAGGTCTCGGTCGGCTGCGCGGGTGTAGGCTTCGAGGGCCGCGTCGCGGTACTCAGCCATCAGATCGGTGTGCCCGGACAGCCGGAAGCAGTCGGCGAGCACGGCGGCGTTGGCGGCGTTGGCCCAAGCCATCCACGGCGCGGCCGCGGCTTGGTACGCGCGCTGATGGTCCTTCGTCGGGTTGTTCACGCCGAAGCTGTAGTTGCCCTTGCCGTCGCGGAGCCGGAGCCAGAAATCTGCCTCGTTGCGCGCCTCGTCGAGCAGGTCGGGGACGCCGTTCCCGCTCTCGGGGATGCCCAGGTCGTCGTCGTCGAGCGCGCCGTGGCTCAGCAGGAACGGCAGGCAAAGGTCCCACACGATCTGCACGTGCTCGGCGCGGCGGTCCCAATCGAGCGCGTCGGAGTGGCCGCCGTACGCGTCGGGGTTGGTCGGCTCGCCGGGCTCGACGTACGCCGACCAGTCCTTGTTGTCCCAGGGGTCGTGGCCGAGCGTCTTCCAGTCCGGGTGCTTCGGACCCATCGTGGTGCGGATGACCTTGAAGGCGGGCGGGTCGACGCCGGGGACGAAGCGCGGCTGACGCGGCGGCGGGTTCCGGGCGTCCTTGGGCTCGCCGATCCGCATGTAGTAGAACCCGATGACCGATTTGGCGAAGGGTTCCCGGTACACGTCTGGCCGGAACTCGAACGTCGGGCTGCAACCGACGCCGTCGACGACGAGCCGGAAACGCCCGGTGCCCTCGAAGCCGGAGAAGTCGCAGAACCAGACGTCCGACGCGGTGTAGTCCCAGCCGCCGTAGTCCTGTTTGCTTCGCTCCCGGCCGAAGGCGACCCGCCCGACTTCATGTTGCTCTTCGGTGTCGAGGTTGTACAGCCAGACCGTGTTGCCTTCGTAGGCCGAGTAGTCGCGGGCGCCGCCGTCGCCGAGCCACATGTACAGGTCCGCGGCCTTGCGGTCGGTATGGTCCGGGTGGTAGCCGACGATGTTGACGTGGATCGCCTCGGAGACGTTGGTCGTGAGGTCGAAGTCGAACGTGGCCGTGGAACGGTCCGAGTTCAGCGCGGGGTCGAAGCGGACGGTGTAGGTGTTCCCGGGCTGGAGCTTGCGGGGGAGCTTCAGGAACACGGTGTGCTCGAGCGTGTGCGGCGGCTCGGGCCAGACGGCGGGCGTGCCGTTGACCTTGGCCCGGCGGAAGGCCGCGATCGGCGCGACGCCGGACTCGAAACCGGGGTCGTCGTCCGACACGACGGAAAACGTCTGCGGCTTCAACGCGGCGTTGGTGTCGAGCGGCGGGTCGTACCGAACGACCCTGTCGTCGCCCATGCTCTCGTGGCCCATGAAAGCCGACGGGTGCTTGCCATCGTCCTGGTACTCGATCTCGCCGTCGAGCCAGTGGACCATGATGTGCTCGTCGTCGACCGCGCGGGCTTCGACGAACTTCGCGCCCGACGCCGCCACCGCGGCGCCGAGGCTCGCGGCCCCAACCGCAGCGGTCAAGGCGTTGCGCCACGCCGCCTTAAGAGCGTGAACCGGCTGGGGGTCCATCGACCCGTCCATCGGATTGAGGGTGGTCTGCATGATGGCTCCAGGGTCAGGGGCTACGGAAAGGAAACTCAGCGTTCGCAATCGAAACGTGTGGGGGGCATCTCAAGCATTGACCGTTGGGTTGCCGCCGGTGACCGCACGGAGTTGCCGGAAGAAGCCGCGCTTGCGCTCCGAACCGATCGACCAATCGGTCGGCACGGATTGGTACCCCTCTTCGAAACCCTCACCCGGAAAGCGGTAATCGAAAAGGCCCCACGACGCGCGTCGGCTCAGGGCGGTGCCGAAGTGGTTGTCGTCCCGGTCAAAATCGAAGTGGTCGTCTTCGTTCACAACAATCGGCTGGCCGTGGTATCCATCGACGGCGCGGGCGTGGTCGATCAGCTCGACGAGATGACGCGGCTCGTCGAGCCCATTGCCGTGCAGCAGAACGAAGTCCGCCAGGCGTGCCAAGCCAGGCTGTAACCGGCCCCCGCCGCGGTAGCTCGTGCTGGCCAGCAACCGCCCCGCCGGGGTGTCGAGCCGGCCGGCGCTGCGGCGTTGGACGTGCTCGACCAGCTCGGCCTCGCGCGGCGGGGCGAGGACCGCGTGCTCGTACCGGAAGTTGCCTTCGAACGCGCAGTCGTTGATATCGCACTCGTTCGCGACCTCGACCAGCACGTGCCGATCCTGCCGATCGACTAGCCAGTCCACGGCCTCGTCCACCGCACGCACGACGGCGGCTTCATCCCGCAGGCGCTCGTCTTGGCCGAAATAGAACAGCCCGAGGATCACGACCATGCCCAACGCGTCCGCCGCGTCGAGGATACGCTCCGTCCGGAGCCGGTAGTCGTTGCGCAGCGAGCCGTCGGCGTCGAACGCGGAGTTGTGCCAGGGCTGCTCCTTGCTGTACCCCCGCGGGCTGCCGCCCTGGAGGTTCAACGTGAACGCGGCCAGGCCGTGTCCGTGCCACTCTGGCATCGCGGCGACGAACACGTCGGTATTGCGGTCGGGGTCCCACGGGCCGTCGTGGTAGTCCCATTGGCTGCGTGTCGCGGGGTTCAGGTCGTCGAAGACGCCCTGGACCATCCGGCTGTTGAGCAACAACCCCTCGATGCGGTTCCCCCGCCAACTCCGGCCGGCGTACGTTGGCTGACCGTTAACGCGGAAGTCTCCGCCTTCGATGCTGACGACGGTGGTTGACACGAAACGACTCCGAATCGGGAACGGGCTGGAACAAATAGCAAAAGCTCAGCATGCCGGCGTCACGGCGGAATCAAACAACCTGGACGGGCGAGCAGGAAGACCGCCGCGGTGACCGTCACCGGCGACCAGACCTTCGACCAAAACTCCGATCGCGCGACCAAGTCGAGGGGTTGTCGCGCTCCGAGCCAATAGCATCGCGTTGACCAACCTCGGCGCTGTTGCGACCATCATGAGGGTATGTGCGAACGAGGAGGAGGGGCATCGAGATCATCAACGGGAGTCGGCAACACGTGCCGATGGAGAAAAGGCAAGCCGTGGCGTCAGCAACGGCTTGCCTCGGAAGCGGTGCCCCCCGTCACCTGTGCCTGAACCGTCGTCAACGACGCCGACACAGCATCGCCACTGCCCCCAACCCGATGAGCGTTGCAGACGCGGGCTCGGGGACGATGCGGGCGTTGTCGAACGTGACCCGCGACGCGGTGTCGTTGTTGACGACGACGAAGAGGATCCCGACGCTGCCGGGTGAGCTGAAGTGCGAGATGTTGTCCGCGTCGAGGTTGATCGTGAGGGTCGTCTGCGTCTCGTCGCCGACATAGAAGAAGTTCCCGCCCGCGATCGGGTCGTCAACGAGGTTGAAGTTCCCAAAGTCGTCGCCGGTTCCCGGGGTCAGGTCGGCACCCGCCTCGGTGAGCGTGGCGAGCTGGATGCCGAAGCCGTTGTCGGGGTCGTTGTTCACGTCGCCGTAGACGTCAATCGCGAACTGCCCGGCCGCCGCGAGGGCCATGGCATCAGCCGGGGTAAGGTCGAGTTGGAACTGGATCGCGAACCCGGCGCTGAGCGGACTGGTCGCGGCGGCGAACGTCCCGTCCGTAACGCCGGTGCCGGTGACCTGCGCGACCGCGCTAGCGGTGGGCGAGCCACCCCCGTCGCCAAAGCTCGCCGGAGCCGCGCCGGGGAACACGGTGTCGCCGTCGCCGTTGGTCGTGGTGGGGTCCTCGAACGAGTTCAGCAACTGGGCGGAACCCGCGGTGGCCACCCCAAGGCTGGTCGCCACCGTTCCCAAGAACAAAGTCTTTGACCACGTGCTCATAGTTTCAATCCTCCAGATGGGTCAGAAAGGATGGGAAGTCGGACTCGAGTGCTCCGCGATATACGGACACGAATCGGAGGCCTTTTCGGTGCCCGTGGCGGCCGGGATGCCAGTATACCGCAAACGTTTTCATTTGCAATCGTTTTTGATTTCGGTGTTTCCGTGTTACAATTCTGGTTGATGAGTGCCACCATCGAACAGATCGCCCAACGCGTCGGCGTCTCGCCGGGCACGGTTTCCCGGGTCCTGAACGGGAAAAACAAGGAAAACCGGCCCGCCATCGCCAAGCGGGCCGAGCGGATCCGGCGCGTCGCCGCCGAGCTGGGGTACCGGCCCAATGTGGCGGCCCGCCAGATGCTCCGCGGCCGATTCGACCTGATCGCGTTGCTCAACTGCGGAGACCTCGGCTTCGACTGGTTCCCGCGTAGCCTGCTTCACGGCATCCACGAAAAGACGGCCTCGTTCGGGTCGCGTTTGGCCATCACCGAGATCGAGGGGCGACGGTTCCAGGACCCGGATTACGCGCCCGACGTGCTCCGGGAATCGATGGTGGACGGGTTGATCGTCCACCTCGGGACCCACGAGGAGAAGACCGCCGGCGCGCTGTTCGAGCGTGACCCGTTGCCGGTGGTGTATGTGAACCACAAGGCCGAACTGCACAGCGTCTACCCCGACGACGTCGCCGGCGGCGAGATGGCGGCGCGCGGGCTCATCGAGGCGGGGCACACCGAGATCGGGTTCCTCACGGGGGGCATCCCGAGCCGACGCGGGGCCCACCACTCCGAGCCAGATCGGGCCGAAGGATTCGGCATGGCAATGCGGGACGCGGGCCTCCGTCCCGACCGCCTCTGCGTCGACGCCGACTACGACCGCGACGACGCGGTCCCGTATGCCCGCCGTTTCCTCGAGCGGTACCCCGACATGACCGGCGTGGTGACCTACAAGATCGAGTTGGCGATCAGCCTGCGCGAAGCGGCGGCGCTGACGGGCCGACTCAACGACCTGTCGATCGTCTGCTTCCACGAGCGCGAGTTCCACGCGGCCACCGGCATCCCGATGCCGACGCTCGTGATCCCGTTCCGAAAAGTCGGCGAGACCGCGGCGGAGATGGTCGAGGCATTGATCCGCAAGCCGGACCGCCCCATGCGTTCACGGGCGGTCCCTTACCGCTGGTTCGACCGTAAAGACACGATCCTCCCGCCGCGTGTCAAGCGGTAGCCGTCTTGCCGGTTTGGCTTCGCCCACTTTGGCTCCCACTCCGTCTGCGCCGTGTGTGATCTGTCAGCCCGCACAAGGCATTCCGCCCGCTGGTTCAGGAGCGTCACGACTATGAAGGCATCGGTTCTATTCATCGGACTGGTGTTGACCGCGGCCGTCGTCCGCCAAGCGCAGGCTCTGACGCTCGCCGCCGACCCCAACACGCGCTACCAGCAGATCGAGGGCTGGGGCACAAGCCTGGTGTGGTGGGACCAGGGCGTCCGGAACACGTACGAGACCGACGCCTTCCGCGCCGCCTACCGCGACCTCGGGCTCAACATGGTCCGCATCGACTTCGCCAAGGAGGCGTTGCAGCATGCCAGCGGGAACCTGACCATCCCCGTCACGCTGGGCAACGACTTGCAGCAGAACGTCGACCAGTTCGATTTCGATCACCCGTACATCAACGTCTTTGGCGAGCTGGCGTCGTGGCTGGACGACAACGCGCTCGAGCCCGACCGCGTGAAGATCGTCGGCTCCGTGTGGTCGCCGCCGCATTGGATGAAGGGGCCAACCGGCAACACGCAGAACTTCATCGGGATCACGCCCAACTACCCCACGCCCTGGCTCAGCTCCGGCGGCAACGGACAGGGCACCAGCGGCAACAGCATCGGCGGCCGGCTCCGGACCGAAGACGCCGCGAACCTCGAACAATACGGCCGGTACCTCGCCGCCTACATGAAGGGCTTCGAGCAGCGGTACGGCGTGCCGATCTATGCGATGTCGATCCAGAACGAGTCGACCTTCGAGAGCCCGCACAACAGCATGACACTGCTGCACGACGCCAACGGCAACGAGGCGCCCGAGCAGTACGCCGACGCCCTCAAGGCCGTCAAAGACGCGTGGGAACAGTTCGGCCTGGACACCAAGATCAAGGGTCCGCACCACAGCTCGGTCGGGCCGCAGATCGGCAACCCCTGGGCGGTCAGCCAGCAGATGCGGATGATCGACGCGGTCAAGAGCCACGCCGACCCGGAACTGATCGACTTCCTCGACTACTACGGCTCGAACTACTACATGGGCCTGGACGGCAACAACCCCCAGGGCGAGGACGCCGTCCGCGCTTTGGCCGGCTACTACCGCGGCAAAGACGCGGTCGGCGGAAACTGGGCGCAGTGGGGCTACGCGCCCGGCGTGATCAACGACGGTAAACCGATGTGGTTCTCCGAGGTCAATGGCGAAGACCCCGCCTGGGCCGTCAACAGCGACGACCTCAACGCGATGGGCGTCGCCATGAACGCCTTCAACGCGCTCGTCCACGCCGACGCCACCGCCTACATCTACTGGCAGATCTACGACGGCGGCAACCAGGAGAGCTCCGGCACGCTCATCGGCAGCAGCGACCTCGCTAACCCGACCGCCGGCAGCAAGAAGTACTCGGCTTACAAACACTTCACCCGCTTCATCCGACCCGGCGCCGTCCGTATCGACGCCGGCTTCGAGAACGGCGAGGCCTCCGTCGGCGGCAACAACATCTACGACACCGCCCACAGCGTGAACGCCGCTGCCTTCCTGCACGAACAAGACCAGACACTCACCTACGTCCTGCTCAACGCCACCGGCGACAACGAAACCGTCGAGGTCGTGCTGCCCGACGGCTACAACTTCGAGGACTTCGCGGTCTACCGCACGTCGGCGACGGACAGCTTCCGCCAGTACGCGGACCTGGCGTTCACCGAAGGCCGGGCGTCGATCATCGTCCCCCGGCTGAGCGTCGTCACCCTCTTCGGGGCGTTCTCGCTGATCGGGTTGCCCGGCGACTTCGACGGGTCCGGTCAAGTCGAGCAGGGCGACCTCGACCTGGTGCTGCAGAACTGGGGCCTGGATACCAACGCGGCCGGCGTGCCCAACGGCTGGACCAACGACCCGCCCCAAGGCGTCGTGGACCAGGGCGAGCTGGACCGCGTGCTCCAGAACTGGGGCTCGGCTACCTCTCCAGACCTATCCGCCCTAAGCGTGCCCGAGCCCGCGGCCAGTGCCGTCGTAACCGGGTTTACCTCGTTGTTCACGCGACAACGTCGACGATAAATCCAAATTTGAAAATATTTTATGAAGCAAACAACTTTTTACAGGCTCTATTCGAAAAGCTTTGCAATTTATAGCGTTTTCAAGTACGATCTGGGCACGGCGGCTGAGTTTGCATCATGCAACCCGCAGCCTTGCCCGCGTCTCACCCCCTTTTTCGCTCGCGATTCTCAATCCTTTTCGATTCAGTGAACTCGGCGGCAACGCCCGGAGGAAACACGATGAGCACGGGAACGACACGACGGCTGGCACTGGTCTTGGGGCTGATCGTGGCGTCGCCAGTGGCTTGGGGCCAAGCGAACGTGATGGACCGCACCTTCGACGAAGACGACTTCTCCGTCGGTCAGCAACTCGACTTCAACCAAGGCGGGCCGTGGTACGGCGGCACCGCGAACCTCTGGCAACCGAGTTTCCAGGTCACACAGGAGCTGTTCGAGGTCACCCAGAACGGCGTCGACGGCACCCGATCCGGCTCGATCTCATACGACACGACCTTCGCCGACCCCGCCCAACTCGGCGCGGGCTTTTGGGTCGCGCAGTTCGGATTCGTGTACGCCCCCGGTGACCAGGACCCGTTCGACGACGGGTTCACCACGACGGACTTCTCGCAGATCGTCATGAGCCTGGACGTGCTGCCCTTCGGTGTGGACCCGAGCCTGGGCGATGTCGCCTACCGGTTGGTTTACGGCCAACGGCCGACGGTCGGCGGCGAGGGCAACTTCCGGGTCGAGATGGACGTGACCTTCCCGAACCCCGGCGAGGACCCGGCCGAGTACACCACGCTCGAAGCCCGGTTCAGCGAGGGCACGATCACCGTCGGCACGGAGAACGACTTCCTGCTGAACCCGGCGGAACATACCTTCCAGATCGAGATCGCCGACGGCGGGAACAACTACGGCTTCGGCCCGGGCAAGGGGCTGCATTTCGACAACCTGAAGGTGTTCGAAGACTTCGGCAGCGGGATCCTGCTAGGCGACTACAACGACAGCGGCCAAGTCGAACAGGGCGACCTCGACCTCGTGCTCCAGAACTGGGGCGTCGATACCGACGCCAACGGGCTGCCCGTCAACTGGATCAACGACAACGTGGGCATCGGCGTCGTCGAGCAGGCCGAGCTCGACCGCGTCCTGCAGAATTGGGGCAGCACCTCTGCGCCGCGTTTCGCCGGCACCGCTGTGCCCGAACCCGCGTCGCTGGTGCTGCTCGGGGTCGCCGGGGTTTTCCGTCGCCGGCGCTGACCTCCCGAACCATCCACCCCGGCGCGGCCGCGTGCGCCGTGGCGGGGTTTCCCAAGCCGACCCTTCCACGAATCTTCGTCCCGTCTGCCCCCGAGGTATGCCATGCGACGCCGCGCCTTCACCCTCATCGAACTCCTGGTTGTCATCTCAATCATCGCGCTGCTGATCGGGATCTTGCTGCCGGCCCTGGGCGCGGCGCGGGCCACGGCCCGCAGCGTCAAGTGCCTGTCCAACCTTAAGCAGATTGGGGTCGGTCTCTACGCCTACTCGACCGACCATCACGGACACTTCCCGCTGAACCAGCTATTCGCCAACGGGAACACGGCGACCATCCCGGGCTGGGAACGGACCGCCGGCGACGCGATGTGGAACGGCTTCTTGTCTGAGTTCGGGTATTGCGGCTCGCCCCTAGCGGATGACGTGACCGTCAAAGAGGCCAGCAATGTGTACATCTGCCCCGAGACACCCGACGACGCCGAGTTCGGTCCCCCCGAGCCGGTGAGCTGGACCGATACACGCCACCTCGTGGTCATGTCGTATGGGCCGAACCCGCGCAAGGGAGAGCCTGGGTCGTACCAGTCGTCATACCTCACCAACTCGGCGTACTTCTCGTCCGTCGCGCCGTGGTCCGGCGAACTGCTCGCCAACCACTTTCCGATGCCATACGTCACGATCCAGACGTTCGTCCCGGGCAGCCCGGCGAACCAAGCCTTCCGCTGGCCGAAGGTTGACCAGATGGACGACCTGTCCACCTTGGTCATGGTTGGTGACGGCTACCAGTACACGGGGAGCGGCCCACAGCGTATCCACTTGCGTCACGCCGGCGAGACGGTGGCGAACTTCGCGTTCGGCGACGGACACGCCGGGTCGGTAGCGAAGGAGGAACTCCCGTCGGGCGAACAGGGGGCAGGCAACCCGTTCGTCAGCCAAGCCTTCCTGAGCAAGGATGACGCCAACTACACCTCCGAGCAGTACAAGCTCACCTGGGCGTTCAACGTACCCAAGCCGTGACGTCGTTCCCGCCGTCGTCCGTCACGACGCGCAGGCTGCTGGCATACGGTACGGCGCTGGCGTACCGCTTGCCCGCCGGCTACTGCGGGAACCGACCCAAGCAGGGCCAGAGAAACCACGCGGACATTTCGCCGCTGTCCTCGTCTCCCGCCAAGCCGTCGGGCAGGCGCTGTAGCGTCGTGCGGCATTGGCGAGCGAACTCGGAACGAGCGGACAAACTAAGCACGGGTTGGCAGAACCGCACAGACCAGAGGCAACGCATCGCAAGCGCGTCACGCCAGCGCGCCCGCGAGTCGTGTGAACACATCGTGCCCGGCTCAAACAACGGCTCGGGGGGCCAGCGGGGTCTGGCTGCCGTCGATCGGATGGTCCGGCGGGTACATCGCGCCGCGGGCGTTGTAGCCGCTGGTCATCGTCGCGAAATGGCGAAGCGTCATCCCCGGCAAGGCGGCCCCGACCCAGCTGGACAGCTCATCGTCCAAGCCGCACCGCCCTTCCCCAATCAGCAAGCCCAGGCACGTCGACCTCACAGCTTTGGTGCAGGAAAACACGTGCCGGACCGTACCCGCGTCCTCTCCAGAAAAAACTCGACCCCGTCACGCCAAACCACCGCCGATGAAAACAGGCCTGATCGGAATGGTTCCAGGGCATCCCACAGTCGGTCGTGCGTCGACAGCGCAGGGCCATGCCAATCGGCGATGCCACACGCGATTCTTTTCCTCACGCTTCATGTCCACATGTACTCACCGGGCGCGAGCCGAGCGTCACCCTTGGGTTTCTGTTTCAAGAAAAAACCCGCCGATCTGGCGGGTCGGAGCGACAAACAGTGTCGATCTGGAAATCGTCGCCTGGTCAATCGAGCTTGAGCAGCGTGAAGCGCTGTTGGTAGCGCTGCTGGTCACGGTTCCACGTCTTGATCGTGAGCCGAACGGGTTTGTTCGGATCGGTGTCGCCGATGGCTTTGATGAGCTCGGTGACGTTGGAAACCGGGGTGTCGAAGACCTGGGTGATGATCGAGCCGGCGTCGAGCCGCGCGGCGGGGCTGGCGGCGACCGAGCCGGGGCGGACCGCGGTGATGAGGACGCCGGGCGTGTGTTCGACGCCGTTGCGATCGGCGGCGGCGCGGGTGAACGCCTCGGCACCGACGATGCCGAACTTGAGCAAGCGTTCGTCGGTGCCAGTGTCGCCACGGTCGTTGCCGCGGCGGGTCGGGCGGTCGTTGCTGGCGAAGAGTTGCTCGCGGCTGCCGAGGGTGACGTCGACCTGGATGGATTCACCGCCGCGGAACACACTGACGGCGACGACTTCGCCGGGCGGGAGGTCCGCGACGAGGAAGCGCAGGTCGCGCACGTCGGTCACCGCCTGGCCGTTGACGGCGGTGATGATGTCGCCGGGTTGGACACCGGCTTCCTCCGCCGCGCCGCCGGGGATGGCGTTCTGGACGAGCACGCCCTCGCCGTCGTAGTCGAACGCTTCGGCCCAGTCGTCCGTGAGGGGTTCGATCTCGACGCCGAGAAACCCGCGTTGCACGGTGCCGTCGGTGATGATGCGGTCCGCGATGTTGGCGGCGAGGTCGACGGGGATGGCGAAGCCGATACCGGTGAAGGTGCCGGTACGCGACGCGATGGCGGTGTTCATCCCGACGACTTGGCCACGGGTGTTGACCAGCGGCCCGCCTGAGTTGCCGGGGTTGATCGCGGCGTCAGTCTGGATGAAGTTCTCGTAGCTGTCGATGCCGATGATCCCGACGCGGCGCCCAACCGCCGAGACGATGCCTTGGCTCATCGAGAACGAGTACGCCACGCCGAATGGCGAGCCGAACGCGAAGACGATCTCGCCCTGCTCGACCGGGTCGGACGCGACCGCGGCGGGGTGCAGGTAGCTCTCGTTGCCGTTGATCTTCAGCACCGCGACGTCGGTCTTCTCGTCGGGCTCGCCGACGATCGTGGCGAACGCCTCGCGCTCGTCGCTGAACGTGACCTTGATCCGTTCGCTGCTGCCGACGTTGGCGACGACGTGCGCGTTGGTCACGATGTAGTTGCCCGCCCGGTCGCTCCCGCTGTGGGCGTAAACCCAGCCCGAGCCGTTGGCAACCGGACGAAACGTGTTGTACTCGCTGTAGTCGTCGCCGCGGTCGCGTTGTTCCTGGCGTTCGCGCTCGAACCGCTCCCGACGCTCGAACTCCTCACGGAACTGCGGCGGCAGGCTGTCAAAGAAGTCCTCGAACGGGTTGCGTGGCGGAGTTTGGAACCGCATGCGGTCGCGGTTGCGGGCTTTGGATTGGATCTCGATGTGGACCACGCTGGGCTCGACGGCGCGGGCCACCTGCTTGAACGCGTCCGACAGGTCGACCAGCGACGGGTTCTGCGCCAGGTCGTTGCGGATGGTCGTGATCTTCGCGTTCGTGCCGGCCCAGGTCACCGTGCGGATCACGGCGGGGGTGGCGAACATCACGCCCAGCGTCGTGACCAGCAACACAAGCGTCGGGCCATACCAGCGGAAACGGGACATCGGCGGGTCTCCTGAAAACTAGACGAACAACCGGGTCTCAACCCATGCGAGTGTCGGCACATTCGGCCGCGCGGCAACACCCGACTCGGGGCGTCTGCAGCAAGGCCTCATATTACGCAGGCAAACCCGCCGGGTTCGCGCTCTGGTCGGTGTGCCTTCCGGGTCCTGTGACCGAAAACGGGTTCAGACGAGCCGGACCCGGCCCTTCCCCCGCACCGCCTTGCCCAATACGTGCACGGTCTGCCCCGCCCGGCGGAGCTTGTCGGCAACGGCGTCCGCGAAGTGCGGCCGGACGATCAGCGTGTACCCGATCCCCATGTTGAAGACGCGGAACATCTCGTCCTCGTCGATGTCCCCGTGCCTTTGAAGGAAGCGGAACAGCGGCGGCACGTCCCAGCTCTTGCGGTCCACCTTGGCATCGATGTCCGGCGGCAAAGCGCGGTTCAGGTTACCGGGCAGCCCCCCGCCGGTGACGTGCGCCATGCCCGAGATCGGCCGTTTGACCTTGTACCCCCGCAGCAGCGACACGATCGGCTTAACGTAGATCCGCGTCGGCTCCAACAGCACGTCGCCCAACGCCCGCCCGGCGTGCAGCGGGTCGTCCGCGTAGTCGTCGTAGACACGGTCGAGTTTGAGCTTCGCGTGCTCCACCACCGCGCGGACCAGCGAGTACCCGTTGCTGTGTACACCCGACGACGCCAGCCCGAGGATCACGTCCCCCGGCTCGACGCGCTCGTGCCCCTCGATCACCTTCTTTAGTTCGACCACGCCGACCGCGAAACCCGCGAGGTCGTAATCGCCCGCTGCGTAGACGTCCGGCATCTCCGCCGTCTCTCCGCCGAGCAGCGCGCAACCCGCAATCGCGCAGCCGTCGGAAACGCCCTTGACGACCCGCTCCATCTGCTCGGGCACGACTTTGTGCAGGCCGACGTAATCGAGGAACAGCAGCGGCTCGGCGCCCTGGACGATCATGTCGTTGACGTTCATCGCGACACAATCCTGCCCGATGGTGTCGTGCACGCCGAGCTGAATCGCGAGCTTGACCTTCGTGCCGACGCCGTCGGTGCAGGCGACGAGGACGGGGTCCTTGTAGTTGCGTTGGAAGAGCTTCTCGTTGTAGTCGAGCCGGAACATGCCCGCGAAGGCGCCGTGCTTGCCGAGCACGCGCGGGCCGTGGGTCCGGCGGAGGTGCGACTGGATCAGGTCGACCGCGCGGTCCCCGGCGTCGATGTCGACGCCCGACGCGGCGTAGGTCAGGCCGGGCTTAGTCGGGGCATCGGGCATCCCGGCATCGTAGTGGCTCAGCGCGGCGGCGTTCGGCCGGTCAAACAAGGCCGGCGAGATCGCCTCGCCCGAAGCAGCGGCAACCCCGCCGTGAGGAGCAGGCCGGCCGCGCCCGGCTCCGGGGCTTGAAGCCGCGCATCCCACTGGCCGGCGGAAGCGTATTGTCCGTCGAGCCAAGGCGCCGCGACCATCCGATCGAAGCTGACAAACTTGGGGTCGCGAACGGTCCAACCGTGCCCGTCCATGAACGGGTTGATCGCGTAGGTCGCCTTGCGGGTTCGATAGTCCGTCACAAGAGGCAGGCTGTACGAATAGTGCTCGTAAGGACGGAAGTATTCGGAGAGGTCATGGCGGTGCTGCGTGAACAAGTCGTCGGTGGGCGCCGTCCACCACGGATGCGGGCTCATCGTCGGCTCGGGCGTCGGCGCCGCCGCCGGCTCTGTTTCAGGCTCGGGCTCGGGTTCGGGATCGAGCTTGGGCTCGGGCTCGGGAGCGGGTTCGGGCACGACCGCCGCGGGTACCACCTTGCCGCCGCGGATCTCGTACGTCGGCGCTTGGCCCGCGCCGCTGCCCGCGAGGGTGTAGAAGAACTCACCGCCCGCCGAGGCGAAGTACTGGATGCTGCCTTCGGCGTCGTCACTCAGCGACAGCCGTAGCGTGCGGAAGTCGGTCTGGTCTTCGATCACCGTGTCGGGCGTGACGGCCCAAGCGGCCGCGAGTTGGGTCGGGGTTTGTAGCCTCGCGGACTGGTCTGGCGCCAGGTTGACCGGCCCGCCGACGATGAACGGGTCGCCGAAACTCGGCCGACCGCCCGCCCCGCCGTTGCTGAAGAAGGTGTCCGCTTCTAAAGCCGGGAACATCTCTCGCACCCCGGCAGAGACCGCCACGTCAAACCCCGCGCCGCCCAGCGTCTCCTGGTGGATCGTACCCGCGTTGAGCGACACGACGACCTGCGAGCCGAGGTATCGGCCGGTGAAGTCGATGAGCAGGTCGTTCGTCGTGAACGTGCCGCCGCTGCCCGCGACCGTGCTGTGTTCAACGCGGAAGTCGATGACACCGGCGTCGGCAGTGAGTGTCGCCGTGACCCCACCGACGACCACCACGCTCCACGCCCCAACGCGCAGCCCCGCACGCTTCACGACACCGCGGACAGAATCGATCAACATGGCATCCACCTCGGAATCTGGATCAACGCACCCAACGCGACCCATCGGAGTACAAGCCCCACTTCTGTGTTGAGTATACCGACGCAACCGCCGAATCAGCAACGCCAGTTCTCACGAGCACCGCCTTCGTCGTTGCAATCCGCAACGCTTCGCGGACATGCAGGCGTTGCCGAGCACAGGCCCCGTCCTGACCCCGCGTTTGCTTGTCCCGAGATGTGTACGGCCGATTCATAACGCCACCCGAGCCCCGCCATGCCCGACCGAGACTTCGAGAAGACCTACCCAATCGACCAGTTCATCGCCAAGTTCCGCCGCCTCGCCGACGACCTCGAGAACGGCGAGCAGCTAGAGATCCAGATCGCCAACGAGCGGGTCAACGTCCCCGTCCGCGCGACGTACAACATCGAACACGAACGCACAGACGGCCACCACGAGATCGGAGTTCCAGATCAAGTGGAGCGACGACTAACCGAAACGCCGCCGCTTCATAGCCGCCCTGAGCGGCCAGGCAGCTGCCGTTGATCTTTGCCGGAATAACCGTGCTCGTCTCAGCATTAGGAACCCATGCGTTCTCCCGAGCACTCCCCCCGCTCTAACCGCCGCGACCGCGCCGAGCCGCTCCAGGCCGCGCTCGACGGCACCGGTCTCAGCCTCTTCTGACGCCGGCCCTTTGTCCCGCGCGATCCTCCGCGCGGAACACGTCCCCACAACCTGAACTGAAGACATCGAATCGATGACGCGGTGCTGGTCGCCGCGCGGTTTGGTTTACCCGTGCCGCGTACCGCTCCTCGTCCCGACACCGTTGCCGCGGCGCGTTGCCGTGACGACACCACTCCCCGCATCCACGTTGCGTCGGCGATCGGCCGCGCACCCCAACCAAAGGAACTCTCGCCATGCCCCGTTTCTCGACACTCATCGTTACGGCGTTTGCGCTGGTCGCGCTGACCACCACCCCCGCGTCGGCCGACTGCGGCGGATGCGACGCCGACAGCGAGACCTGCGCCCCCTGCGGCGCCAACGCCGAAACGGCCAATGCGCCGTATACCCTCCGTCTTGGCTTGGCCGGGTACAGCCCGGTGTCCTACCTCGACGACCACCGCGCCGAGCCGGGGTCCCCGCGCTTCCAGGCCACGCACAACGGCGTGACCTACTTCTTCGCGTCCGACCAACAACGCGAGACCTTCAACGGCGACCCCGATCGATTCCTCCCGGCCTACGGCGGCTACTGCGCCTACGGCTGTGCGGTCGAGGGAAGGTTCATCCCGAACCCCAACAGCTTCAAGATTATTGGCGGCCGGACTCACCTGTTCCTGCTCGACGAGGAGGCCGACACCAAGGAACTCTGGGAGCAAGGCGACGAGCGCGAGCTCATCGCCAAAGCCGACACGTTCTGGAACCGACCCGCCAAGCCGGTCGTTGAGCCCAGCGAGTAACTCGGCTGCGCTTTGTCATTACGGTCAGACCCACACCAAACCGAAAGGAAACCCCACCATGGACCCCCGCTTCATCACCAAACGCATCCACGCGTACCTGGACTACCCGGTCGCACTGATGCTGCTCGTCGCCCCGTTCGGGCTCGGGCTCGGCGCATCGCACCCGTTCGCGCCGTGGCTCTCCGTCGCGACCGGTGTCGCCGCGTTGCTACTCACGCTGCTGACCGACCACCACCTCGGCGTCTTCCGCGTGCTGCCATACTGGCTCCACGTCGTGGCGGATGCCGTGGTTGGCGTGACGTTCCTCGCCGCACCGCTGCTGCTCGGGTTCGCCGGGCTCGACCTGGCGTACTTCCTGTTCAACGGCGCCGTGGTGGCGACCGTCGTCGCGCTGAACAAGCCCGAACTCAAGCCAGAAGGAGCCGCCGACACAACCCCGACGCTCCGCGCCGCGTGAGCACCGACAACCCGGCACCCCATTCGCCCGGGCCGTGACCAAACGCGCCGCTCGGGCTTCCTTCCACCGCAGGCAAGCCATGCAACTCCCCCAACTCCTCGCCGACACCCGCGCTTGCACCTTGTGCGAGCCCAACCTGCCGCTGGGCGCCAAGCCACTGCTCCACGCCGGCCGCGGCGCGAAGCTGTTGATCATCGGCCAAGCGCCCGGCCGGCGTGCCCACGACGCCGGCACGCCCTGGCAGGACGCCAGCGGCGAACGCCTCCGCGATTGGCTCGGCCTCACCGCCGAACAGTTCTTCGACCCCGACACCGTCGCGCTGCTCCCCATGGGTTTTTGCTACCCCGGTACCGGCAGATCCGGCGACCTGCCGCCACGACCCGAGTGTGCGCCGCGCTGGCACCCGCCGTTGCTTGCCGCCCTCCCGAACGTCCGACTCACCGTGCTGCTCGGGCGTCACGCGATCGAAGGCTACGCCCAACACCCATATCGCACCATGACCGATGCGGTCGGTGATCACGCAAGGCTGCTCGCCGCGCGACCCGTCCGTGTTGCCCTGCCACACCCCTCACCGCGCAACAACCGCTGGCTCGCCAAACACCCTTGGTTTGCCGCCGAGGTGCTGCCCAAGCTCCGCCGCCGCGTCCGCCGTCTTGTTCCGCGACACGCGGGGTGACGCCAACCCAGCTTCCCCTTTCACCTTCCGGGCAACGTGCCCGCCGTCCTGTGAACCGTGAAGAAATATGCCGGCGGGCGGATTTCCCTTGCGTCCGAGCATCCATTCCGGGTCAAATACTTACAATCAAAGCGGACCGACGCGAGACCCGGGGGGCGTTTGGCTAGGGGTTGAGCGTTTTTCATGTCCCCGGTCCGTGCAACTTTTGAAGAGAGGATGTTGGACAACATGGCAGCAGTCAGCAAGCGGCGCCGCGACGCGGCGGGCGGTTTCGTTTCGGTTCAACGGTTCAGCAGCGCGGCGCTCCTGGCGGCCGGCGCGGTCAGCGGGCTGGCCTGGCAACCGGCCGCGCAGGCGGTCGACCTCGAGTGGGAAGCGACCGGGGCGCTGCTGTTCTACGACACCGCCGCGAACTGGGACCCCGACTCCGGCCCGACCGGCCCCACCGACGCGGACAACCTGACTTTCAGCATCGACCTGGGCGGCAGCCCGATCGTGCTCGGCTCGCCCAGCAACGGCCTGGACCTCGACTTCACCGACAACGCCTGGACGTTTACCGGAGCCGGCGGCGCGAACCTGGACACCGAAGGCACGACCACAGTCGACGACCTCCTCGCCAACGCGCTGGGCAACGGTGCCCAGCTCACTTTCACCGGCGGGGTCGACTGGGACAACGCGCTCGACGTGCTCGTCGGGGAAGCGGGTTACGGCACGCTGACCTACGAGGGCGGCGGCAGCGCCCGCGTTCAAACCGTTTATGTCGGCCGGCAGCTCGGCGCGGAGGGCGAGCTCA
Organism: Phycisphaera sp.; assembly: GCA_028285385.1. Lineage (GTDB taxonomy): Bacteria > Planctomycetota > Phycisphaerae > Phycisphaerales > Phycisphaeraceae > CAZIXN01. The sequence goes on along the minus strand of JANQPR010000071.1, from coordinate 15,402 downwards.
ACGTCACCGGCAGCGGCACGCTCTTCCAGACCGACGGGCCGGACGGGAACTTCGGCTTCTTCATCGGCGAAGACGGCACGGGCACGCTCAACGTGATCAACGGGGCCACCGCCCGCATCGTCAACGACACCTCCGGCGGCATCGCCGACTTCGTGTTCGGCCGCAACGCCACCGGCAACGGCACGGGCAACATCGACGGCGTCGGCACGCAGATCATCGCCGAGGACGTGTTCGTCGGTAACTCTGGCACCGGATCGCTCAATATCACCAACGGCGCCGCTTTACTGCAGAACATCGGCGGCAGCCCCGACGCGTTCGTGGGCAGCGTCGCGGGTTCTACCGGCAGCGTCGTGGTCAACGGCGACGGCTCGCGCTGGGCCTCCAGCCGGACCGAGATCGGAAACAACGGCAGCGGCACGCTCTCGGTCGAGGCCGGCGGGCTCGTCGAGTCCGGCACCACGGCCGTCGACGACATGATCATCGGCGATCAGGCAACCGCCGCCGGCTCGGTCGCGGTCTTCGGCAGCGAGGGGGGCAACGCCTCGCGTCTTACCTCGACCCGCGACATCTACGTCGGGCTCGAGGGTTTGGGCGAGCTCCGCGTTGGGCAAGACCTCACCGGCAGCACCGCCGCCTCCGGCGGCTTTGGCGAACTCAGCGTCGCCAGCGACCTGCGCGTCGGCACCGGCGTCGCAAACGCCTTCGACAACAAAGCCATCTTCGACGGGGCCAACGTCACCGCAACAATCGGCGACGTGCTCTTTGCCGGTGAGAACGGCACCGGCACGGTTGAGATCCGCAACGGCGCGACCGTCAACTCGGCTCGCCCCCGCGTCGGCAGCGGCGTGGATTCGGACGGCACCCTGCTGGTCACCGGTACGGGCAGCACGCTCACCGCCACCAACGACTTCGTCGTCGGGACCAGCGGCACGGGCGTCGCCACCGTCAGCGACGGCGCGACCGTCAACAACTTCGGCTTCTTCTGGGTCGGGTTCCAGGGCAACGCCGACGGCACCCTGACCATCGACGACGCCACCGTCAACGCCCAGACCGGCAACACCGAAGACTTCATCATCGGCGGACGCACCGACGGCAGCGGCGGCACCGGTCTGGTCACCGTCCAGAACGGCGGCCGACTCAACGTCGCCAACGAGGGCTACATCGGCGGCAACACCACCGGCTCGGGTCGGCTCGTCGTCACCGGGGCCGGCTCGATCTACGACCACGAAGACGGCAGCGTCAACGACATCCTCCGCATCGGCCACACCGGCGAAGGCTTCGCCGAGGTCCGCGAAGGCGGCGAGATGATCACCGAGGCCATCCAGATCGGCAACGGCTCCGGCAGCGCCGCCGCCGACCTGCTCGTCACCGGCAACGGTTCGACGGTGTCCACCAACGGGCAGCTCCTCGTCGGCAACACCCGGCCCGGCACCATGACTGTCAGCGATGGGGCCCAGGTCACCGTCGCCGACACCGCCAACGCGGCCGACGTCAACACCCGCCGCCTGTTGATCGGCAACGGTGGCGGTGCCGACGGCTCTCGCCTCACCGTAACCGGGGCCGGCACCCGGCTGGATTACTTGGACAGCGAGCGCCTGAGCGTCGGCTTCAACGGCGGCAGCACCTCGAACCGCGCCTTGCTCGAAATCCTCGACGGCGGGGTCGTCCAACTCGCCCAGCCCGGCGAAGCCCTCGCCGACCAAGGTTTCATCATGGTCGGCGACGAATCGGGCGGCAACGGACAGATCGACGTCCGCGGGGCTGGCTCACTCCTCGAAGGACGCTTCCTCAACTTAGGCGACGCCTCGGCCAGCTCCAGCGGCATCGCGAATGTCACCCAGGGCGGGCGGATCAAGCTCAACGATTTTTCCGAGGTCGGCGCGAACGGTACCGGCAACAGCACCCTCAACGTCTCCGACGCCGGCTCCCGCTACGAGGTCGGCGGCGACTTCTCCATCGGCGCCGGTGGTGTCGGCACCAACGGGACGTTCAACCTCTCCGACGGCGGCGTCATTACCACCGGCGATCAAGGCTTCGTCGGCCGGAACTCCGGCAGCAACGGCACCGCCAACGTCGGCGACGCCAGCCCGGGCGACAACGGTAATCTCGCTTCCTGGATAATCAGCAACAGCCTCTACATCGCCGGCTCCGCAAACCTCGCCGTCAACGGCAGCCAGACCTCCGGCAGCGGCACCCTCAACATCACCGAGAACGGCCTCGTCGACGTCACCGGCCAAACCGTCATCAAGGACCGCGGCACCGTCACCCTCAACGGCGGCGAGCTCGCCACCGATACTCTCCTGTTCCAAGACTTCGCCGAACGCACCGGCAGCCCCACCTTCAACTTCAATACCGGCACCCTCCGCTTCACCCAAAACGGCGGCAATACCCTCGACGCCGCGTTGCTCAACAACATCTTCGACAATGGCCCGCACGTCCTCTCCATCGACCAGCACCTCGCCGTCGAAGGCGTCACCGTGTTCGGCGACGAGGTCCGCGTCAACGGCGGCACGCTCAGTCTCGGCAACATCGCCGCCGCCAACTTCCAACAGTTTGTCGACTTCGACGCCGGCACCCTCAACCTCACCAACACCAGCATCGTCGTGACCAACGCCGGCCTCTTCGGCAGCGCCCTCGTCATCGACGACGACCAGACCGTCAACACCACCGGGTCGTTCTTCGTGCAACCGGATGGGCTGCTCAGCGTCGCCCGCGGCACGCTGTCTGCCGGCGACGGCAGCAACGAAGGCAACGTCGTCATCGCCGAGGGCACCGCCACCTTCGCCGGCGAGTTCGAGAACAACGGTGACCTCGTCCTCATCGACGCCACCTTCAACGGCACCATCGACAACGACGGCGACCTCACCGTCGTCGGCACCTCCTCCCTCGACGCGCTCACGCTCGGCACGACCGGCGGCGTCGCCTTCGCGGTCGGTACCGACGCCGGCGCGCCCGACCGGCTCGACGTCGCCGGCAGCGTCTCTGTCGACGGCGGCCTCACCGTCACCGCCGACTTCCCCCTGATCGTCAGCGCCGGCGACACCTTCGACCTCATCACCGCCGCCTCGGTCTCCGGGCAGTTCAGCTCCGTCAGCCTCCCCACCCTCAGCGCTGGCCTCGGATTCAACGTGCTCTACGAGGCCAACCGCGTCGCCCTCGCCGTCGTCAACCTCGGCGTCATCACCGGCGACTACGACGGCTCCGGCCAGGTCGAACAAGGCGACCTCGACATCGTCCTCCAGAACTGGGGAACCGCGAACTTCACCGGCGACGAATCCGCCCTCGTCGGCGGCGGCCCCTTCGACGGGCAGGTCGACCAGAACGAGCTCGACGGCGTCCTCCAGAACTGGGGCAGCACCGCAACGCCCGACTTCACGGGGTCGGCCGTCCCCGAGCCCGCCGCGTTCGCGCTGCTCGGCGTCGGCGCGCTGTGGCTCCGCCGCCGCTGAAAGACGGCTCCATCTCCGGCACACACATCCACACCCAAGCCCCGCCTTCATCGGCGGGGTTCATTTTTGTGGGCAATACGCCCGTGCTCCGCGTGTCAAAGAACCCGACCCCGGAAGCGATTCGTGGACGCGCGGGCCGATCCGGCTCACCGCTACTCGTCCACCACTCCCGGGGGGGCCACGCGTTCGTGCGGGACTCTTCGGCGACCCCGGCGGGGCGACGGAGGGGTCGGCGGGGAGCTCGCGGCCGGGACTGCTCGTCGCACGTCGTGCAGACGACCCGCCGGCTTGCCCACCGTCTGTCCGTTCGCCCGGCCCGAGGCCGTCCCCACCCGCCGCGCTCCCCGCGTGGCTCCTACCCAGGGGCCGACCCCCGCGGACGTGCGCAGGAACACAGAACTCTCACACCACCGGGTGCCACACCTCGCCCAAGGCGATGGGTGCGGTCAGCAGTTCATTTCCCCGGCACACATCGCGCCACGCGCGAGGTGTGGCACCGGCATCACTCACCCGCCCCGCCGACCCGGCGCCTCAATCCCGCCGCACCCGCCCGACCAGCACCAACGCCGCCATCCCCAAAGCCGCCACGCCCGGCTCGGGGATGAACACGATCCCCGGGCTGAACTGGTTCTGCTCCGGCGCCCCGAAGATCGGCAGCAGCCCCTCCAGCGTGGTGTTCGCCGGCGTGGGCGGCTGGCCCAAGTCATCCGCCGAGTCCAGCGAGTAATCCAGGAACATCTCGTCGAAGTCCAGCCCCGTCGGCAGCGTCACGGTGTTGGTCCCCAGGTGCACCTCCTGGTTCGTGACGTCGGTACCGATCAGCGAGAACACGTCTCCGCCGTCGTTCCGCAGCACCAGGCTGAAGTCGCCCACCCGCACGCCCGCCGGGTTCACCCCGAACGCCATGAACGGGAAGAAGTCGCCCCCCGTCTCCACCCGCCAGAACCGCGCGTCCGCCGACGCGATCGTCCACTGGAACGTGTCGCCCGGCAGCAGCATCGCCCCCACCGGGTCGTCGCTGCCGGGCGCAAGCTGGGCATTGTCGTTCCCGAGGTACTCGACATCAAAAACGTAGTTGGTCGCGGCCGAGCCCGGCGACGCCAGCCCCGCCAGCAACCCCGCCGCCGCGACGCCACCGGCCAACCGACCACGAACAAACCAACCGCGGGCCCGGCTCCAACCACTGAACACGCTGCGCATCTCGATTCTCCTCTCGGAACGGGTCCGCCGTCACAAACTCCGCAGGCTACCGCCCATCCGGCCATCCCCTCATCCCCGGGATTTCCCGCGCCCGGCGTCGCGCCGCGCCCGCCGCCGCGTCACATGTCCTTCATCTTCTCCACCGCCGAGCCGTCCAGCAGGTCCTTCGTCGTGATCGGCTCGCTCGCGCCCGTGAGCTTGCCGTCGCCATCGAACGCCAGGTCGTACACGTCGCCCGCCCCGAACACCCACCGCAGCACGAACCCGTCCGTGTACTTGCCCTCCGCGATCTGCGGCTCGAACACGTCCGGCCGGTACTTCATCGCCATCCCCAGCTCCAGCCCGCCGAGCTCCTTGTCCGCGTGGTAGGTCATGATCTCCTGCGGCTTGGCCTTGTCGACCAACACCGACCAATCCGTGCCCGGCGTCGCCAACGCCCGGAACTCGCCGGCCTGCTTCGCGGGGTCGAAGTCCATCACCCCGCCGAACTTCACCAACGCAAACACCAACGCCCCCACCACCACGAACGTGATCAGCAGCGCCTTCATCGCCAGACCTCCCGTGCTCGAGGATTGGAACCGGAACCCAAAGACCAACGGGTCGAGATTATCCGCCCCGCCGCCTTTCTCCAAGCCCGATGAAGAAACCCACGCCCCGCCGCGCTCCCCACGTGGCTCCTACCCCCGGGCCGACCCGCGCGGGCGTGCGCAAGAACACACAATCACACCCCACCCCACGTGGTGCCACACCTCGCCGCAGGCGATGTGTGCGGTCAGCTTTTCATCCCCCGTCACACATCACGCTGTGCGTGAGGTGTGGCACCCGGCATTATTGCTTCAGAAGATCCCTCGCCGTCCAATCGATATCGAACACGATCGAACGTGCGCTGTCACCGAAGCTGATCTGACGCACCCGGTGGGCCTGCGGATCGATGACGAAAATCTCGCTGTGTTTTTCTCCACCGCCAAATGCGCTGTTCGCATAGGCCGCGACCGCGATCCACCTGCCGTCGGGAGACCAACACGCCACCTCGGGACTGTAGCCCTCGCTCACCGACAGGGACCGCTCTTCGGTCCCGTCCAGCGCAATGGTGTGCACGCTGATCCGGCCGCCTCCGCCCTCCGCCGCATTCAGGTGCTTGGCCAAGAGCGTCTTGCCGTCAGGACTAAAGCGCGGGTACCAATAGTACTGCGCTTGTCTGCGCGCGACCGGCCGTAAGTCGGTGCCGTCGATCCGAGACACGAAAAGCTGCGCCCCGGTCAGGTGGGCGTGGGTATCCCAGTGCATCGCGACCCAACCCCCGTCGGGCGACACGTCGCAGACTTCGTACAAAGCCGGCACGGCCAGCTCTCCCACTTGTTCTCCCAGGGTGTTAAACCGCAGCTTGTTCGACTCTTCTCCCCAGTATTGCTCACCAAAATAATGGCGCCGGCGAGGGTCGGACACATTGACGAAGAACTCGTCCGTGCCCGGAACCCAGGCCGCCTGCTGCAGATCGCCCCCGGCAATGCGTCGCACGCTTGCCTCGGGAAGCAGCGACATCACCCGCGTGTCGTCGGACGCGCTCGAACCGTAAACAAGGTGCCTCCCGTCCGGCGAAATCCTGGATGAGTTCGCCTGTTTGACCAGATCCCGAGTTCGCCCAGTCTGCGGATCGATAGCGATGATCCGGTGGACCGGGTCGTCGGAGCCTATTTGTGCCGAGACGACGATCGTGCCCTCTAGTGGATCCTCCAGTTTGCCGGACGGGGCATGCCGAGTGACCTCGACCGCGGGGACCTCCGCCTCGATCGTGCCGTCGGTCTCGCCGTCCCGGCTGGTACCGTGAGCCGGGCCGGCCCCCTTTCGGTATAGAGGCAGCGACATCCCTTGCACCGTCGTTGATGCGGGCCAAGGGATACGCCGTTCGAGCACCTCGTAGCGTTCCGGGTCCGCCGACACCCTTAGGCCCAACTCGGCGGCAAAGTAAGGCCGCAGCACGAACCGTCCCCGTGAATCCGTCGCGGTGTACACCGTGCCCACAAAGCTGTCCCCGGCACCCCACGCCGTCAGAACCACCGCGGCGTCTTCAACCGGACGTCGGTCCTCAGCGGACACCACCGTCCCCTCGACGTAACGTGGCGGTGCGGCGTGCAACCTCACCACCTCTGAGTCCGGACCCACGTCCAGCGGCCATCGCTGCCGGGCAACCCGCTCGTCAGCGGTTTCCAAGACAAGTTCGGTCTGCGGCGGTATACCCTGGAGCGTGAAGGCGCCGTCGCTCCCGGTGGTCACGACCGGAGGCCAAGCCGTGATGTTCGACGGAGGCGCGGAAAACGGGAACCACGGATCGGAGCCTTCGACGGTCCTCCTCAGCGTGGCCACACTGAGCGGCACGCCTGCCAGAGGTTCTCCACCGGGCCCCAACAGCTTCCCGGTGGCCGGCATGGCTTCCGGCAGTTCCATCACGAGTTGATGGTGGTCCTGATCGATCTCTAAGAACCGGAACGCCAAACCGTGGCCGTCCGCGTAGGCAAACAACTCCAGATCAATGTCTCGTTTCCGGTCCGGCTTCCGGACTGAAAACTGGAAATTACCGTCCGAGTCCGACGCCGTGCGCCCCTCCACCGTCGCCACGGTCCCGCCCGCGAGTGGGTGCTGCTTCGAGCGGCGACTCAGGATAACCGCATTGATTTCCGCCCCTCGGATCGCTTTACCCGAAGAATCGTGGACCACCCCCTCCAGGAGGACTTGCCCCTCGGGCGGCCGCGTTTCTGCGATACTCGTCGCTTGCAATCCCCCGCAAATCACAACTAACAATAAGAAGCGCTTTAACATCAGTCGTGCTCCTAGCATGTACTGCCGTACGCTAAAAACACAGTGTACCTGAGCGCTCTCGCGGCAGCGATTGCCAGCTTGGATCACGTTTCCTCTGAAGGAACTCGTGCGCCAATTGTGCGGGATTCGAAAGATGTTGGAACCAACTTGCGAAATGAACCTAAGGCTTATCCCGCTCAGCTTGTAGCCATGTTGCGCAGCACCGTGTGCAAGATGCCGCCGTTGCGGTAGTAATCCACTTCCACGGGGGTATCGATCCGGCAGAGGGTGTCGAAGGTGGTCTTCGTGCCGTCGGGCTTGGTGGCGGTGACTTGAATCGTCTGGCGGGGCTGGACGTTGTCGGTGACGGGGATGTCGAAGGCCTCTTCACCGGTGAGGCCGAGCGCGTCGGCGTCCTGCCCGTCGGCGAAGGTGAGCGGGAGGACGCCCATGCCGACGAGGTTGGAGCGGTGGATGCGTTCGAAGGACTTGGCGATGACGGCCTTGACGTTGAGCAGGAAGGTGCCCTTGGCGGCCCAGTCGCGCGAGCTGCCCATGCCGTAGTCGACGCCGGAGAGGACGACGAGCGGCACGTTCGCCGCTTTGTAGTTCTGCACGGCGTCGTAGATGTAGCGCACCGGGGCGTCGCCCACACCCGTCGCGGGCGCGTCGTCCGGGATGGGGGTGAAGGTGTCCTGCGCGGCTTGGCCGGAGAAGTCGACGGTGAAGCCGCCCTCCGTTCCGGGCGCGAGCTGGTTCTTGACGCGGACGTTGGCGAAGGTGCCGCGGGTCATGACGCGGTCGTTGCCGCGGCGGGAGCCGAAGGAGTTGTAGAGGGACTTGGGGACGCCGTTGTCGTCAAGGTAGCGGGCGGCGGGGGTGCCGGTCTTGATCGCGCCGGCGGGGCTGATGTGGTCGGTGGTGACGGAGTCGCCGAGCCTGGCAAGCACGCGGGCGCCGGCGATGGGCTGGATCGGCTGCGCCTCGGGCGACAGGCCCTCGAAGAACGGCGGCTCCTGGATGTAGGTGGACTGGTCGGACCAGCCGTAGAGGTTGCCGGTGCTGGATTCGATGGCCTGCCAGTCGTTGGGGCCGGCGAAGACGTCGGCGTACTGCTCGGTGAACTGCTGCTGCGTGACGCACTCGCGGACGAGGTCGAGGACTTCCTGCTGCGTCGGCCAGATGTCTTTGAGGAAGACGTCGTTGCCGTCCTTGTCCTGCGCGATGGCGTCGTTCTGCAGGTCGATGTTGACGGTGCCGGCGATGGCGTAGGCGACGACGAGCGGGGGCGACGCGAGGTAGTTGCACTTAAGGTCGGGGCCGATGCGTCCCTCGAAGTTGCGGTTGCCCGAGAGGACGGAGCAGGCGACGAGGTCGTGCTCGTTGACGGCTTGGGAGATCGGCTCGGGGAGCGGGCCGGAGTTCCCGATGCAGGTGGTGCAGCCGTAGCCGACGGTGTGGAAGCCGAGGGCTTCGAGGTCGTCGGTGAGGCCGGCCTTCTTGTAGTACTCGGTGACGACCTTGGAGCCGGGGGCGAGGGAGGTCTTGACCCAGGGCTTGCGGGTGAGGCCGAGGGCGGCGGCCTTACGGGCGACGAGGCCGGCGGCGAGCATGACCTCGGGGTTGGAGGTGTTGGTGCAGGAGGTGATGGCGGCGATGGCGACGTGGCCGTCGACGAAGTCGAAGGTGTGGCCGTCGTAGGTGACGGGGGCGGACTTGGGGGCGACGGCGGTGGCCATCTTGACTCCAGAGTGATCCATTCGCGTATCCACACGACCCATGTCTCTTGACAGAGTCTCTTCCCACTTAGCTTTCATGTCGGAGAGAGCGATGCGGTCTTGCGGGCGCTTCGGGCCGGCGAGGGCGGGCTCGACGGTGGACATGTCGAGCTCGAGGTCGTCGGTGTAGACGATGCCCGCGGAGGTGTGGTCGTCGCTGGCGTCGTCGCACCAGAAGCCGTTGGCCTTGGCGTACTGCTCGACGGTCTGGATGAGCTTGGCGTCGCGGCCGGTCAGCTCCAGGTACTTCAGGGTTTGGTCGTCGACGGGGAAGAAGCCCATGGTCGCGCCGTACTCGGGGGCCATGTTGGCGATGGTGGCGCGGTTGGCGAGGGGCATCGTCGCCAGGCCGGGGCCGTGGAACTCGACGAACTTGCCGACGACGCCGTGGGCGCGGAGCATCTCGGTGACGCGGAGGACGAGGTCGGTGGCGGTGACGCCTTCCTTGAGCTGCCCAGTGAGTTTCACGCCCACGACCTCGGGGATGAGCATGTAGATCGGCTGGCCGAGCATGACGGCCTCGGCCTCGATGCCGCCGACGCCCCAGCCGACGACGCCCAGGCCGTTGATCATGGTGGTGTGGGAGTCGGTGCCGACGAGGGAGTCGGGGTAGAGCGTGCCGTCGCCCCCGGAACCCTTGCCATCCCAAACCACCTTGGCGAGGTACTCGAGGTTGACCTGGTGGACGATGCCCGTGGCCGGCGGGACGACGCGGAAGTTGTCGAAGGCCTGCTGCCCCCACTTGAGGAACTCGTAGCGCTCGTTGTTGCGCTCGAACTCTTTTTCCATGTTGATGGTCAGGGCCATGCCGTTGGCGAAGGCGTCGACCTGGACGGAGTGGTCGATGACGAGGTCGCACGGCACGAGCGGGTTGACCTTGGTGGCGTTCGCTTTGTCGCCGGTCATGCGGACGATGCCCTCGCGCATCGCGGCGAGGTCGACCACGGCGGGCACGCCGGTGAAGTCCTGCAGCACGACGCGCCCGGGCATGAACGGGATCTCGGTCTCGCCGACGTTCTTCGCGTCGTAGCCGGCCAGGGCTTTGACGTGGTCCTCGGTGTAGACGTAGCCGTCCTGGTGGCGGAGCACCGCCTCGAGCAGCACGCGGATCGAGTACGGCAGCTTCTTTACCTCGCCGATGCCGCGCAGCGCTTCGAGCCGGTAGATCGTGCGTTGCCCGAGTGCGGTGTCGAGCGTGGTGCGGGCCTTGAACGGGTCGGCGGAACTGGGGTTGGTCGGCATCGGTTCGGGTCTTTCCAGCAAAAAGAGGCGGGCCTCGCATCGTAGCAAGGCCCGCTGGGCGGATCAGGTTGTGGCGTTGGTCACCGTCGGCGGCGCTTCGAGAAGCCGAGCGTCAGCAGCAGCAGCCCGGCCGCGGGTTCCGGGATCACTTCGTAGTCGCTGAGCACGACCCGGTTGTCTCCGAACGGGCTGGTCGGCCCGTAGTTCACGACAAACGAACCGGACCCATCGGCCGTCAGCAGGCGAGCGCCGGCGGCGACGTTGTTGAACGCGCCGTCGATGTCTTCCGGCGCCTCGAAGATCGCGAAGGTGTCGGCCATCGTGACCAGGCTCTCGAAGCCCGCGGCGAAGCGAAGGACCAAGTCGCCGTCGAGCGTGATATCGCCGGGGTCCGCGAAGATGCCGGTGTCGTCGTTGAAGATGCGGTCGTACTCCGAAGGGTCGGTACCGGCCAGATCGAACACGACCGTGGCGTCGTCGAGCAGGGTGAGGAACTCGCCCTCCCAGACCCCGATCGGCGAACCGACCGAGGGGTCCAGCCCGGGCGAGAGCACCGTCCCGCCGCCGAAGGCGTTGGTGGAGATGCTGCCGCTGCCGGTGATGGTGCCGCCGGGGGTGATGCCCGGCCCGCGGCTGAGCGTGCGGAGGTTGCCGCCGAGCACGCGGATCTCGGCGTCGGGGGCCTGGGACAGGTTGCCGTCGGTGGTGCTCAGGCTCGACCGGCTCAGCGTGGCGTCGGCGTTGACGACGATCAGCCCGTTGTTGCGGATCTCGGTGGAGAAGGACGAACCGCCGCCGGCGAACGTCATCACGCCATCGTTGGTGATGAGCCCGCGGTCGCCGTTCTCGGTGGATCCCAGGCCCGCGGACCCGGTCACGGCGAAGGTGACGCCGGGCAGGATGTTCAGGGCCGCGTCGTCTTCCACCAAGATCGGCTCGCCGCCGTCGTAGGTGCTGTCGGCCCCGATGTTGAGGGTGGTGCCGCCGAACAGCACGTAGTCGTCGCCGCCGGTGGACTCGAAGCTCACGCCGCCGTTGGCGTGGATGGTGCCCTGGCCGTCGTAGCCGCCGGCGACCCAGCGGGTCAGGCCGCTGACGGTGATGTCGCCGTCGAGTTGCGTGCCGCTGCTGAAACCGCCGCCGATGACTCGGTTGGGGTCGTCGCCGTCGAGGACCAACTGGGACGTGGTCGCGTCGTTGGGTAGCGTGACGTCGCCGAGCACGGTCGTGGTGCCGCCGACCGCGAAGCCGCCGAACACATCGACCCGCTCAGACGCGACGAAGCCGGAAAGTTCGACGTCGCCGCCGCCGGTGATGGAACCGCCCGCCAGCACCTGGTGGTTGTTGAGCAGCAGCGTGGCGCCCGGGCTGATCACGAAGTCGCCGTTGCTGATGCGGGTTTGGTCGCCCTGAGTGATCGCCTCCTGCACGTCGAGCGTGCCGCTGATCACGTTGACCGTGCCGTCGTTGAACAGCCGCTCGATGCGGATGTCCTCGCCGGCGCCGACGTCGACATTAAGCGTGCCGGCGTTGTTGAAGCGCGGGGTGAACCGCCGTCCGGCGGCCGTGGTGGTCAGCGTCGCGCCGGTGAGGTTGTTGAACATCGGAGCCTGGTTCAGGCCGGGTCCGACCACGATCTGCCCCGTGACGTTGCCGTCGGACCAGGTGCCCGTGCCGCCGTGGTTCAGGTTGGGGACCAGGAACTGCGGCGGGTCGCTGAGCAGTTGACTGGTGCTGAGCTGCTTCGTCTCGGGCGTGTCGATCACGATGCCGCCCAGGACCGTCACGTCGAGCTCGCCGCTGATCCGGCCGGCCTCCCAGTTGAAGGTGCCGTTGACTGTGAGGGACCGCCGCGTGCCAGTGGGCCCGGAGGGGCTGAGGTTGCCGTCGTTGGTCCCGTCCGTGCCGAGCGTCAGGTCTTCGATGGTGAAGTCGCCGTTGACGAAGGCCGTGCCGGCGCGGTTGATCGCGTTGTATGTGTCGCCCGCGTTCGGCTGTCCGTTGTCCGGGAAGTTGGCCGTGTCCCAGTCGTCCGGGTCGTCCCAGGAACCCGACGGGAGGAACGGCGGCATCACCGGCGGCGCAAAGGTGCTCGTCACTTGAGCCGACACCGACGCGGCGAACGCACAACCGACACACGCCGACAGCCCGGTGGTCCCACGAAAAGCTCGACCAGGTTTCATCGTCTCTCCCAAAGAGATGCCGCTAGCGACCGCGGCGACAGACGGGCCACCTTTTCACAAGCGGCACTAAGTAGATTAGATCGCCGTCAAATCAAGTCAAGGAAAACCTGGCCCCGCCTGATCGTCGAACAAAACGCCACGAGCGGGTCTGCCCAGCTTCACACGAGACTCAGACGACCACGCACTCCGCGTACGTCAGTACCCCGGCCCGTTGAGATCGATCACGCCGTCGGGCCAGTCGGCGTCGGCGGGGTAGCGCATCACCCAGTCGTCCGACCACGGGTTGGCCTCGATATCGTCGGCGGTGCGGTCGACAAACCGATTCGTCACGAGCGCCGCGCCCAACCTCTCATAGAACCCTCGTGCCTTGCCGGTTTGGAATAGACAATGAGTCAGGCCTTCTTCGCCTAGCCGGGCGAAGGCGTCGAGAACCGCCGCCTTGCCGAAACCACTGCCGCGAACCGTCGGGTCGCTGGCGACGCCAGCCAGCCCCAGCACGGTAACGAGCCCGGTCGCGGTATCGATGGTTCGTCGCAAGGTGTTCGCAACGGCCGCGTACCCGCCATCCACCTTGACGACGTGCATCAGCCCCGCCGCTTCCGCAGCCTCGCCCGCGACCCAGCGCCGGTGCGCCCGCTCGCGCGTGCGCGCCAGCGTCTGCTCGTCCGGGGTCGGGCTCATCCCTACAAAAGCCCTGGCCCGCATCGCGCGAACGTCGTCTAAAGAACCTGGGTCAACCTTGCCCGGCCTCCAACGGACAACTACCGATTTCAGCGGCTGGGGCATCGACGCAGTGTACGGACCGCAGATCGCGCGATAGAACACCGGGCGACATGCCGCCACCCCGTACTATCGTGATCCTCGGCCCCACCGCCGGCGGCAAGAGCGACCTCGCGGTCGAGCTGTGTGAGCGACTCCCGGCCGGCGGCGAGGTGGTCGGCGCCGACTCGATGCAGGTGTACCGCCGCCTCGACGCGGGCACCGCCAAGCCCGAGCCCGCCTTACGCCAGCGCGCCCCGCACCACCTGATCGACCTCGTCGAACCCACGCAGCGCTTCACCGTACGCGACTGGCTCGACCACGCCGAGCGCGTGATCGCCGACATCCAACAGCGAGGCAGGCACCCCGTCGTCGGCGGCGGCACCAACCTCTACCTCAAAGCGCTGCTCGAAGGGCTGATGGACGGCCCGGACCACGACGCCGACTTCCGCGCGTCGCTCGAGCCGTTCACGCCGCCGGAGCTGCACGAACGACTCAAGGAACGCGACCCCGCCGCCGCCGAACGCATCCAGCCCAACGACCGGCAACGCCTCACCCGCGCGCTCGAGGTGTTCCACCTCACCGGCCAACCGATCAGCGAGCTGCAGCAGCAGTGGGACGACACGCCGCCCGACACCTACCGCTTCGACCCGGTGCTGATCGGTTTGCGCTGGTCACCGGAAGAGATCAACCCACGTATCAACCTTCGCGTCAAGGCGATGTTCAACCCCGCCAGCGTCGCCCCCGACGTCGCGCGGGCGGTGTGTATCAACGGCGAGTCGTTACCCGACGAAGTCCAACGCCTCGAATCCGCCGGCCAACTCGGCCCGCAGGCCCGCGAAGCGCTCGGCTACAAGCAGACCCTCACTGCGCTCGGCGCCGCCGACCTGCACGACCAGAGGATCAAAACACTCGACGACGCGATGGAACGCACCAAAGTGCTGACCCGCCGGTTCGCCAAGCAGCAACGCACCTGGCTCAAACGGTTCGTCGGTGTGAACTGGATCGACATGCCTCGGCCCGACGACCAGGCCTCGGCCGTCGAGCTCGCATTGCGAGCCGTGCCGTTGGCTTAAGGAGTGCCGCCGCGCCGCTGGCGCGGCGTCAATCCTCTGGCACGATCTCCAACTGGATCGCGAACACGTTCTCGTCCGACGCGGGCCCGAGCCAACGGAGCGGCAACTCGCGGTAGTTCCCGGTCAGCTCGTGGCCGTCGAAAATCGCCTGCTCGATCGCGCGTTCTGCGGCCGTGGCGATCTCCATAACCGTGCCCTCGAACACGTACTCGACCCCCACGAACGGCTCGCTGTCGGCGAAACGGAACGGCGCCGGCAAGTCGTCCTCCCACGCGACCGGGATCATCAGCGTCATCGGCCACTTCACCGGCGCGTCGCCCTCCGGCTCGGGCGGGTCGGCGAAACGCATCTCCGCCATCCCCGTCACCTCGATCTTGGCGTCTTCCAGCACCCGCTCCATCTGCATGAACATCATCGGGATCGCCATCGCCACCTGCTCCGGTGTCGTCTCGATCGTCCGCATCAGCACGAACTCCGACGGCACGTCGACCGGCTCAAGAATCATGCCGTGGTCCACCGCCTTCCGCCCGAGCGCCTCCGCGACGACCGCTTCCTGTTCCTGCCGCGTCGCCTTGATGAGCATCACGCCGTTGCTGCCGACCTCTTCGAAGTTCTCGGGACGCACCGGGTCGACGTCCGGGTCCCGTGTCGCAATCCACACGGACCCGTCGTCGTTGAGCCGGAAAATCCCGCGGTAGCTCATCCCGATCATCACCTCGTTGCTGCAATCGTCGAGCACGACATCGATCCGCCCCGGGTCCGTATCGGTGTCGATGTCCGTCACCCGTCCCGAGAAGTCGAACGGCGGGTTGGTCTGCGAGAACGCCACGTTCGCCCCCTCGAACCGCAGACGCACCTGGCTCTCCGGGCTCGTCGTGAACGTCCCCACCCACCCCCCTTCCAATGGCGTCTCCACGAT
>JANQPR010000070.1 GCA_028285385.1 Phycisphaera sp. | reverse complement strand
TGAAACGCAATCCGGGAATGTCCATCCGTCCGGCGAGGCGTCACCCCACCCGCCGCGCTCCCCGCGAGGGCGCCGGCTCTACCCGGGGGCGGAAACGCGCGGGCATGCGCAAAACCGACAACCATCGCCAATCCCCGGAGTCCCACTATAGTAAATACGAGAGCTCGCGATCCGATTAACCGGCCTCGCGCCCGAGAGAATGGTTCCGGCTATGAACACCAACGCATCGCTCCTGCTTGCGCTCCCACTCACAATGCCGCTGACCGCGCTCTGCCACGGTCAGGGTATCCGGCTAATCGAAGACAACCGGCAAGTCGCGCTCGCGGCTTCGGCACCGTACTCGGGGGACAACCTGGCGTTCTGGCGCACCTATCCCCAAAACGGCTATGACGCCAACTACAACATCGACGCGCCGGCAGCAGTTTTCGGTGAGAACTATTTCGACGGCCTGACGAACACCAGAACAGAAGTAGGGGTGCCTTGGCCGGGGAGCGCGCCGGTGACCTTCACGGTTGACGAATCCGCGACACAAACCTCGGCCATCGAACAGCGGCCGGATGGATCGGTACGTGTCGCCGCCTGGCTGGAAGCGAAGAACGCAACGAATCCGTGGTACCCGACCGGGCCCTGCTGCGGCGGTTCCTCCTCTGCCGTGTTGGACCTGACGTTCGAGTTGGAGCAGGCCACCACGTTCGAGATCACCTACGACATCCGCTCAGGCGGCGACGAGTCGCGGGGGGCGTGGCTCAGCCTGGGCGAGGGGCTGGCCGGTGCCCGTGAGTTTGCCGCACTCTTCGGCGCGGTCCCCTTCAACAGCTGGGACTCTATCACTTCCCTCAAGAAGCCAAACATAATCGCGCTGCCCTTCACCGGCGAAGGCGAGCCCAATCAAAAAGACCTGGGCAATGCGTTGTACGAGTCCGGGCTGATCGAAGCGGGGACGGTCCGCGTGCTCGCCATCGTGGACGCCCGGCACGATCCAGACGACAACTCTGCAATCTCGACCGCAGGCTTCGAGTTGATCCTTACGCCCGTCCCCCAGCCGGCGAGCGCGTTCGGTGTGCTGCCGCTGCTCCTCATCACCCGCCGACGGCGGAGCGTCCTCACGCCATCGCCATCCCGCCGTCGACGGTGAGAACCTGCCCGGTGACGTAGCTCGCCTCGTCGGAGGCCAGGAACGCGACGGCGGCGGCGATCTCGTCGGGCGTGCCCATGCGGGCGACGGCGGTCATCTGCTTCACGCCGTCCTTGATCTTGTCGGGCAGCACGTCGGTCATGTCGGTCTGGATGAACCCGGGCGCGACGACGTTGGCGGTGATGCCGCGCTTGCCCATCTCCTTGGCGAGGCTCTTGGTGAAGCCGGACAGCCCGGCCTTGGCGGCGGCGTAGTTGCTCTGCCCGGCGTTGCCGACGACGCCCGAGACGCTGCCGATGTTCAGGATGCGCCCGAACCGCTTCTGCATCATGTGCTTGGTCGCGGCGCGGCAGGCGACGAACACGCTGCGCAGGTTCGTGTTGATCACGTCGTCGAACTCGTCGTCGGTCATGCGCATCAGCAGGTTGTCGCGGGTGATGCCGGCGTTGTTGACGAGGATGTCGAGCCGGCCGTGCGCCTCGGCGGTGTCGTCGATCAGCTGCGCGAGCGCCTTGCCGTCGCTGATGTCGCAGGTGGCGATGGAGGCGCTGCCGGGCACGTGGTCGGGGTCGATCTCGGCCTTCACGGCCTCGAGCTTCTCGACGCTGCGGGCGACGCAGACGACGTGCTTGCCGGCCTGGGCAAGCGCTTTGGCGGTGGCGGCGCCGATCCCGCGGGAGGCGCCGGTGACGAGGGCAACACGGGCTTCGGACATATGAAAATCCTTTGTAAAGAACCGCGGATCAACGCTGATTCACGCCGACTGAAACAAAGCCGTCTCAATCATCCGCCTGCATCGGCGTCTATCTACGGTTTCATGCTAGAGGCTCGGCGAAGTTAGTGACCTTGGTCTGCTTGTCGATGCGGCGCATCAACCCGGCGAGCACCTTGCCCGGGGCGAGCTCGGCGTAGCGGTGCACGTCCGACGGGTAGGCGTCCACCGCGTGCCGCACCGACTGGCTCCAACGCACGGGGTGCGTGAGCTGGGCGACGAGCTTCTCGCGGATGGCCGACGAGTCCGGGTCGTGCGGCTCGCCCGTGACGTTGCTGTAGACCGGGCAGCGCGGGGTCTGCCAGCTCACGTCCTCAAGCGCCGCGGCGAGGCGGTCGGCGGCGGGCTGCATCAGCGGCGAGTGGAACGCGCCGGCCACGACCAGCGGCGTCGGCTTGAAACCCATGTCGCTCGCCGCGTCGACCGCGCGTTCGCAGGCGTCCTTGCCGCCCGAGACGACGACCTGCATGCCGGAGTTGAAGTTCGCGGGGACCAACACCCCGTCGCCGCGCGCCCGGTCGCACAACTCGTTGATCTTCTCTTCGGACACGTCTCCCGTGACGGCGACCATCGAGCCCTCGCTGGCCTCGGCCGCGTCCTGCATCGCCTGCCCGCGCAGACGCACGAGCTCGAGCCCTTCGGTGAAGCCGTACGCGCCGGCCAGGTGCAGCGCGGTGAACTCTCCGAGCGACAGGCCCGCGGTGGCGGCGGTGTCGCCGAGTTGATTGGCTTCGACGAGCGCCTGGTAGCACGCGACCGAGGCGGTGTAGATCGCGACCTGGGCCATGTCCGTGCGGTTGAGTTGCTCGACGGGCCCGTTGAAGCAGAGCTCGGCCAGATCGAAGCCGAGCGCCTTGGACGCGGCGGCGAAGGTCTGCTTGGCGACGGGGTGCGCGTCGAACCAGCCCTGGCCCATGCCGGCGTGCTGCGCGCCCTGACCCGGGCAGAGGAGGATGTCTTGGGGTTCCGTCATGGTGTTGTTTTATCGCAGAGGTCACGGAGACGCAGAGACACGGAGGGAGAACGGACAAGTCAAGATGTGATGTTCAGTACACGCTGGCTCGGCGTCACTGCCGCTCTGCATCTCCGCGTCCGATCCTCACACTCTCCACAAGCTCGTCGACCACGTCATCCCGCCGCCGATCGCTAGGAACAACACGAGGTCGCCGGCCTTGATCCGGCCGTCGCGGCGGCACTCGTGCAGGCACAGCGGGACGGACGCGGCGGAGGTGTTCCCGAAGCGGTCGATGTTGATGTAGAGCTTGTCCTTGGGCAGCCCGAACCGGTCGCGGGCCGTGGCCATGATGCGCTGGTTCGACTGGTGCGGGATGACCAGCGCGAGGTCCTCGGGTTGCAGGCCCGTGGCGTCGAGCGCCTCCTGGATCATGTCGCAGGTCTGGATGACGGCGAACTTGAAGACCTCCTGGCCGTGCATCTGGAGCGTGTCGAGTTGGCCGTTCCAGCCGGGCTCGGTGGTGACGTTTGGGTCGAGGTCGGCCGGCAGCTGCGACAGGTCGCGGGGTAGAAACAACGCGTCCCACAACTGCCCGGCGCTGTGCATCGCCTGGTGCAACACGCCGTGGGTTGGATCGTCGCTGCGCGAGACGATGGCGGCGCCCGCGGCGTCACCGAACAGGATGCACGTCCGCCGGTCGTCGTGGTTGACGTGATTCGACAGCGTCTCGGCACCGATCACCGCGATGTTCCGGTACCGGCCCGACTCGATCAGCGACGACGCGAGGTTCAGCCCGTACACGAACCCCGAGCACGCGGCGGCGAGGTCGAACGCGCCGGCCGGGTTTGCGCCGACCTCGGCGGCGACGCGTGCGGCGGTGGACGGGCACGCCATCTCCGGCGTGATCGTCGCGAGGATCACCAAATCGAGTTCGCTCGCTTCGACCTGCGCGTCCGTGAGCGCGGCGAGCAGCGCGTCACGCGCAAGGTCGCGGACGGTCGAGTCGCCGTCGATGTAGTACCGGGTCTTGATGCCGGTGCGCTTGGTGATCCAGGCGTCGGAGGTGTCGACGCGTTGCGCGAGGTCGTCGTTGGTGACTTTCCGTTCGGGCAACGCGACCCCGGTGCCGGCGATGCAGACGCCCACGCGTTGCGCGGAAGGCAAGCCCTTCCCCGATGTCCCGGCGTCGGGTTGTTCGCTTCCGGGGCCCGCCACGGTCAGGCCGCTGCCTCGCCGCGGTGGTTGCCCGCTTCGTGCAGACGCCGGACGATCGCCTCGTTGACGTGCAGCTCGGCGTAGGTAATCGCGTTGCGGATGGCGTTCTTGATGGTCCGCGCCTCGGAACTGCCGTGGCAGATCATGCAGACGCCGTTTGCACCCAGCAGCGGCGCCCCGCCGAACTCGTGGTAGTCGTGCTTGGCGTAGATGCGTTTCACGACCGGCTCGAACCGCATCGCGAGCTCAGGGTCGATCTCGAACGCCTCGCGGGCGATCGTCTCGAAGATCCCCTTGCTCAGGCCCTCGGCGAGCTTGAGCACGACGTTGCCGGTGAAGCCTTCGGTCATCACGACGTTGGCCTTGCCGTTGAACAGGTCCCGGCCCTCGATGTAGCCGACGTAGTTCAGCGCCGAATCTTCGCGGCACATGGCGTTGGCCTCGCGGACGAGGGGCGTGCCCTTCTCTTCTTCCCCGCCGATGTTCATGACGCCGCAGGTCGGGTCGGCGATGCCGATCACGGTCTCGGCGTAGACGCTGGCCATGTGGGCGTACTGGTGCAGGTGCGACGCGCGGGGCTCGGGGTTGGCGCCGACGTCGCAGACCACGACCGGGCCGTGGAACGTCGGCAGGACGATCGCGATGCCCGGCCGGTGCACGCCCGGCAGCCGACGCATGTGCATCTGTGCCGTCGCGACCGTCGCGCCGGTGTTGCCGGCGCTGATGATCACGGGGCAGTACTTATCGCCGGCCTTGGTCCGGCCCAGCTCGCCGAGGCGCACGAGCGAGCTGTCGCGCTTCTGACGCAAGGCCTGCGTCGGCGTCTCCGCCATGCCGATCACTTCGGTCGTCGGCTCGACCTCGTAGTGCTCGTTGTTGTGCAGCCCGGCTTCTTCGAGGCCTTCCCGGATTATCTCGGCGTCGCCGATGAGGACGCCGACGTGCCCGCCGTCCTGCAACAGGTCGACCGCGTCGAGCGCGCCCTGGAGGATCGCGTCCGGCGCGTGGTCGCCGCCCATGACATCCACCGCGATGCGCAACGGTCGGCTCTCCTGATCAGAAACGTGCAACCCCCCGCCACCCGGGAAGATCGACGCCATTCACGCGGCCCGCGGTGGTCACGGGTCACGCCACCGCGCGGGTTCAGTCCTCGCCTTGACTCTTGAGCTGCAGGCCGGGACGAACGAAGCCGCAGTCGGTGCAGGCGGTGTGGGGCCGCTTCGGGCTGCCGCAGTTCGGGCAGTCGACGGCGTGGGTCGCAGAGATCGCGTCGTGCGACCGGCCCTTGCGGGTCTGCGAGCGGGTTTTGCGTTGAACGGGGACCATGGTCGGGCCTTCAAAAGGGCGTCGGTGTAGGGTCGAGCGAGCCGCACAAATTAGCTACCCCCGGCAGAGGGGTCAAACCGCCTGCCGCCGCGATCAGCGGGGTCCTGGGTCAGTTCCATGGGCCTAGCGGTATCCTGTACCGCGATGAAAAGCATTCACCGAAGATGCGGGAGGCGGGGCGACCGGGCACTGGAGCGGCGATCCGGCTGGATCGGCCTGTCAAAGGTGGCCGTGGCCATGGGAATGGTCTCGGTCGTCGTTTCCGCCAGATCATTGATCGTGGACGATTTCACAGCCGGGGCCGGCGTGGTCCAAAGGACCCCCGCCAACGACCGCGAGAACCCCGCGACACTGGTCCAGACGGGGCTGGACCCCGCCGCCGTGCTCGGCGGCACCCGGACGACCGTGATCGGATACTCGGGGGCCGACGACCAACGCGTGACGATTGACCCCGACGCCGGGACGTTTGTGCTCGACAAACTCGAGCCGACCACGGACCGATCGTGGGGCTACGTCAACGTCAGCTATGGCTCGTCGGATAGTCCTTTGGGCGTCGATCTGACGGCGGATGGCAACGACCGCTTCATCTTCGACGCGACATCCCCGTTTGTTCCCGGCTGGATCGGAGTGACATCCGGCGGGGCGAGCCGGTCGGCGTCGTTCCGGTTTAGCGACGGTTTTGGCGAAATCGATGGACCAGAGCCCGTGTTGTTCAGCGACTTCCCGGGCATCGACTGGACCGATGTGTCGGTGATCGAGATCGACATCATCCGATCCAGCGGCGTGACGATCCGCTCACTGACCACCGCCGGCCCGACGCTGCCCGGCGACTTCGACCACTCCGGCCAAGTCGACCAGGGCGACCTCGACCTCTTGCTCACGAACTGGGGCGCGGCGGTGGACCCAACGGCGTGGCCCGAGGGCTGGCGGGCGGACCTGCCGCGCGGCACGGTGGATCAGGACGAGCTCGACCGCGTGCTGCAGGGCTGGGGCGGGGTCACGGCACCGGACTTCCGTGGCGTCTCGGTGCCGGAGCCAGGCGTGGCTGGGCTGGTGGTTTTGGCGTCGGCATGGCTTAGGCACCGGGGCCGATGACGCGCAGCGCGCCGGCATCGACGCTGACGGATGCACTTGTTCCGGCGCTCACGGTCCCCGCCGGATCGCCGTCGGCCTGAAGCGGGACGTCCGCGTCGGCGGTCAGCGTGAGAGACTCCGCCGTGCCGTGTTTCACGTCGGGGCGGTGCAGGTGCCGGCCCATCGCGGCGGCGCGGAGGTAGTTCATCAAGCGCAACCGACCAGGCTTCTCGAAGACGACCCAGTTGAGTAGGCCGTCGTCGGCGCGGGCGGCGCGGCAGATGCCCAGGTCCTTGCCGTACTCGGGCAGGTTGAACACGAACGCGTGGGCCCCGGTGACGGGCTCGCCGTTGTCGGGCGTGAGCGTGACCGGCGGGTAGCGGTAGGCGCCGAGGGCGCCGGCCATCGGCCTGGCGTATGCGTTCCAGGACACGCGGCGCAGCTCGCCGTTGACCGCGGTGTTGCGCCGCCAGCGGTCGACACGGTGCACGACGTCGGCGTCGAACCCGGCTCCGAGCATCAGCGAGAACAACCGCGGCGCGCCGTCGGCGACCTGCACCCGGCCGAGGTCCATCGCGCGCGTCTCGCCGACTGCCAACGCGTCGGCCAGGGCGTCGGGGCGCTTGCGGCTGACTTGGAAGTGCCGGGCAAAGAGGTTCTCGTTGCCCACGGGCAGCGTCGCGAAGGGCAGGTCCATCGCGTCGGCGGCGGCCATGTCGTTGAGCACCGCCGCGATGGAGCCGTCGCCGCCCGCGGCCA
>JANQPR010000066.1 GCA_028285385.1 Phycisphaera sp. | reverse complement strand
GATGTCGGCGTCGCGACAAGCCCAAACCGGCAAAAACCGCAAAAATCGCCCCAATCGCGGGTTCGGGGACCGTCGCTCCGGCGAAGTCCGGGGCCGCCGTCGCGCCCCAGTTCTGCAACACCTTATCGAGCTCTTCCTGGTCCACCACCCCGTTGGGCAAGTTGCTCACCCAGCCGGGCGGGGTGTTCCCGGTGGTGTCCTGGCCCCAGTTCTGGAGCACCAAGTCCAGGTCGCCCTGCTCGACCTGCCCGGAGCCGTTGTAGTCGCCGCAGATGCCGGCTGAAATGATGAGCCGGTAGACGTCGTCGCCGAGCACCCCGCTCGCCGGGTCGCTGTCGTCCCGGGCCAGGAAGTGCAGGATCAACTCGTCGTTCGCCTGGCGGTCGCTGATCGTGAAGCTGGTGCCGAGCCCGGCGATTGTGCCGCCGCCCTCGATCTCGTCGCCAACCCGGACGACCGCCTCGCCGTTGACGAACAGGGTCTCCCCGTGGATGAACGCCAAGTCGCCGTCGTCGTTGAGGGCGACGCTGTTGAACTGGGTATCGAGGGTGATATCGTCAACGATGTCGCCGAGTTGGTATTCGAGTTCGCCGTTGAGGATCAGCGCTTGCGTGGCGGTGGGGTCGTCGCCGTTGTTGGCGTTCGGGTCGCCGATGGAGAGGACCGTCGCCCAGTCGCCCAGCACGTTGATCGCGGTGTCGTTGATGCCTTCGAACACGGCGATCGAACCGTCCCCGCCAAACGCGACCGGCACGAGTACGTCGGTCTGGACCAGCGTGCCGTCGGAGAGACGGGCCGCGGTCGAATCGATCAGGAGCTGGTTGGTGAAGTGCGAGCCGTCGGCGATGAACGGGCCGGTGCGGGCAAGGTCGTTGATGTCGGCGACGGCGATGGTCCGCAGCGAGGCGCCGCTGCCCGCGACGTCGAAGTTGCCCAGCGAGCTGACGTCGGTCCGGACGGAGCTCCCGGTCCGCTGGATCTGGGCCCAGAGCAGGGTCTGATCCGGGTCGGGGCCGAAGTCGAGGGTGTCACCGGTGAGCAGGATCGGGTCGACGGTGTTGGCGACCGGGTCCCACCGCAGCAGGCCCTGGTCGAACCGCGTGCCTGACTGCCCGTCGCTGGACGTCCCCGGGGCGTTGATCGTGGCGGTGAACGTGGTTTCATAGGTGGCGCTCACGTAGACGCCGCCGGCGTCGTCGACGTCAACGACGCCGAGTGTCCGCCAGTCCGTCGCCCCCGGGAGCGGAAAGCCGGCGTTGACCGGCTCCACCTCGGCGCCAAAGAAGTAGTCCATGCCCCCCGCCGACCGGAAGAACACGCCGTCGTCCGGCACGCCGAGGTTGATATCGTCGTTCCCGGGAGCGGACAGGTAGGCGAAATCGAACGCCGAGTTCACCCGCACGCTGCCCAGCGCCCGCTGGAACCGGCCCAGGACCGTGGCCTCGTCCTCCTTGAAGATGGCTGCGTTGCTCGACGGCGGGCCGCCGAAGAAGCGGTCGCGCTCCGTGGGCACAAACGTCGTGATGAAGTCCGGCGGGATCAGGTTCTCGGTATGGACCGCGAACCAGCCGTTCGCCGCCCCGTCCAGCGATTGGATCGAGTTCAGGGCCGTTTCGTAGCCCGGGGGGACGGTGTCCTCGGCGATGACCCGGGTCAACTGGCCGGTGGCCGGGCCGCTGATGAGCGACGTGAGAGCCGCGGCGGCGGCGGACAGGCAGAACGACTCGGTGCGTCGGCGGAGCAACTTCAACCTCCAGACGGTCGGGGGAGCGAGGCCAGGGTGGACGCCAGCACCGTCCCTGTAGGCCGGATCGGGGGTCACGGGACGCACTACCGCCGGAAAACGGCTATGCGTGGTCGCGGCAGCGTTATATGATAGTTCACGGGGAGGGAGCGGCCAATGAGTTTCGTGACCTTGCCCGCCGCAAATCTCTCGACGCGGCCACCCCGTGCCGTTCCCGGTCTGCCGTTCCGACGCCAACCCGAACCGACCGCATGACTCGACGCCCCCGACCCACCCCCCCTTCCGGACGGCTTTCCCGCGCTCGCCGCCCCGTGCGACCAGCGTTCACGTTGATCGAACTGCTCGTGGTCATCTCGATCATCGCGCTACTGATCGGCATCCTGCTCCCCGCCCTAGGCAACGCCCGCAACTCCGCCCGCCAGATCCGCTGCGCCAGCACGCTGCGCCAGATCGCCCTCGGCGCCATCGCGTTCTCCGTCGACAACGACGGGTTCCTGCCCAACGACCGCCGGGCCGGCTGGCACACCTACCGCATCGCGCACCGCGCGGAGTTCCCGCAGGACAGCCACCAGACCGTCTACGTTGGCGGCCCGCCCAACGCCGTCGGCCTCGGCCCGGCCCTCGAGGTCGGCGGGTACATGAGCGGGTCCGGCGACGCCTGGCTCTGCCCGTCGGCCCTTCAGGCAATGCGCGACAACGGCAACACCTACGCCTTCAAGAACGGCGCGAGTCCGCGCACCATCGCCGCCTGGAGAGCCATGGGCGATCAGTTCAAGTTGTCCGGCGACGCCAGCGCGACGCGGGCCGAAGAGATCCTGGCTAAGTTCCCCAACACCGCGTACGCCTGGGACAACCGCATCACCGGTGCCGGTCCGCCGATCCCCGAAGACGCGGTCCGCGACCCCAGCACGCCCGAAACCGCGTTCGGGGAGTACATGACCAACGCCGTCGCGGGCTTCCCGGAGGCGAACGAGCCGCACCGGGCCACCGGCCGTAAGTTCAGCGGCAACTTCGCCGCCGGGAACGTCGCCCGCCTTGACGGCGCGGCGGGACTCCGCGAGCAGTTCGCCTCCGAAGCCTCGGAGAACACGGACGCCCCGAGCAACTGACGGGGCACCGACCCGCGGTGATGTCACGCATGAACGACCGAACCAGGATCGGGGACCGGAGTTGGCGATTGTTGCCCTTGGCGTTGTTGACGCTCGGGGTGGCGGCATCGCTGGTCGTTGGCTGCACCAGCCGTGACCAAACCAAGCAGGTACCGTCGTCAGCCGATACCGCGTTGATTCCGGACCCTGCCGTTGGTCCCCGCGACGTCCGCGCGCTTTACGCTCGGCCGGTCAGTGAGTGGCCGGCGTTTATCGTCGACAACGGCGTCGACGCCGTCGAACTCGGGCCCGTGCCGGACGTCGTGTTCCCCGAGGACAACCCTTACAGCGAGACCAAAGCCGATCTTGGCGAGCAGTTGTTCTTCGACCCCCGGCTCTCGGCGTCGAACCAGATGGCGTGCGCCTCCTGCCACGACCCGGACCTGGGCTGGGCGGACGGCAAGACCGTGTCGTTCGGCACGGACCGGCTCCAGCTCGCGCGCAACGCGCCGACGGCGTTGGGGGCGGGGCACGTCGCCCCGCTGTTCTGGGACGGCCGGGCCGAATCACTCGAAGCGCTCTCGGCGGAGGTGATCAACAACGCCGACGAGCTTCACGGCATCGGCGACGACGTCGCCGCGAAGCTCGACGCCATCCCCGAGTACCGCGACGCGTTTGTGGAAGTCTTCGGTGACGGCGACAACGCCTCACCCGTCACGCTCGACCGCATCGCGAAGGCCATCGCCACCTTCGTCCGCACGATCAACCCGGGGCGGTCGCGCTTCGATCGCTTCGTCGCCGGTCGCTACAACGTGCTGACGGACCAGGAGCTGCGCGGCCTGCACGTGTTCCGCACCCGCGCGAACTGCATGAACTGCCACCACGGCCCGCTGTTTACCGACAACCAACTCCACACCACCGGGTTGCACCTCTACGGCCGACGCGGCGAAGACCTCGGCGCCTTCCGTGTGACGGGCAAGGACGAAGACCGCGGCGCGTTCCGCACGCCCACGCTCCGGCACATCGAACGCACCGGGCCGTACATGCACCACGGGTTGTTCGAGTCGCTGGAGGTCACGGTCCGGTCGTATAGCGGTGGGAACAAGGTCGGTCGGCCGCGCGGGAAACAGCTGGAGGACCCGGGCTTCCCCGGGATGTCGCCGCTGATTCACGAACTGAATCTGACCGACGACGAGATCTCGGACCTAGTCGCGTTCCTGGGAACACTGACCGAGCCGCACCGGCGGATCGAGCCGCCCTCTCTGCCCGCGGGGTTGTACAAGCGGGAGTAGCGCGTTTCGTTGAAACGCGGCTACGCATGTGAACTCAGTCGCCGAGCGATTCCAGGTAATCCGCGAGCTGGCGTTGCTGCTCGGCGAGTTGCTGCCGCAGGTCTTCCAGTTTCACGGCGTGGTCTTCGAGCTGGGTCTCCTGGGCGTCGAGTTTGGCGACGTAGCGCTTGTAGAGCGCGCTGTTTCGGTCGAGCCGGCCCATGTTGTTGCGGATGCGGTTCTGCTCCTGCTCGATCTCGCGGTTGACCTGCTGGATCGCCTCGATGTCGCGGTTGGTCTGCTCGATCGCACGCTGCATGCGGACGGCCTTGGCGAGCGCGTCGCGCACGCCGTCAGGGAACTCGCCGTTGCCCGCGTAGGCGGCGAGTTGGTCGGCGTTTTGGCTGGCGAGTTGCACGGTCCGCGTGTGCGGCTGCGTCTCGATCACCTCTAGGCTTGTGGTCTTGCCCGCCGCCACGGTGAGGCGGAACCGGTGGTGGGTGTCCGTCTTCTCGACGTCGCCGGGCTTGGCCTTGTCCGGGTCGGGCGACACGAGCTGGCGTTGCGGGTTCCGCGGGTGTTCGACGAGGAGTTGGCGGTCTTCGTCGGCGGCGTTGCGCGCTTCGTAAGTTTGCGTGTAGCGGGTGGAGTGCGTGAGTTCGAGGACGCCGCGCGACAGCTTGGCGGTGACCAACTCGGTGCGTGACTTCACGGTCGGGTCGACGGTCATCTCGAGGTCGAGCCCGTAGGAGAGCAGACGGGCCTCGCCGGGGGCGAGGAAGCCGAGCTGGGCGTCGCCGGCGTAGCTGCCGTCGTCGAGGACGGTGACGGGGCCGGCGTCGAGCTTCAGGTCGGTGGTGTTGCGGACGGACACGCCTCGCATCGGGTGCTTGGGTTGGACACGCTGGTTGTAGATGGAGACGGGCGCGGCCTTGATGGGTGCGTTGACGATGGGCAGCATCGCCGAGCTCCCCCGGCCGACCGTGACCGGCTGGTCGATGTGGTAGGCGAAGAGGTCGCCGAGGTCGCCGCCGGCCGCCGATGGGGCGACGTTCGAGGCGAGGTCGTCGAAGGTGTTGAAGTAGGCGCCGGCGGCCATCGGCGCGGCGGCCTCGGCCTCGGCGGCGGCATCCTGTAAAGCCATCGCCCGGCTTCGGCCCAAGCGGCCGGAGCGCTGGGGCACGCCGCGCAGGGCCTCGCCCAAGACCAGACCGCTTTCGTCCACGCCTACCCCCATTCTCATCCCGCCCATCCCCATTCCTTGGGCGTACTCCTGCGGTCGCAGACCCGCGAAGCGTTGCGGCTGCACGACGGGGCGGCCGAGGAACTCCGGGGCGTAGAGATTCTGGATGAAGCTGACCGGCCGGCCGGACACGAGCGTGACCGCGATGCCGTCCCAGTCGGTGTCGGTCGTGTTGTCCACGATCGCCCAGCCCTGCAAAAGCGGTTCGTCCTGCGTCAAATCGAGCCGGTACGACAGCTTCCACAACGGCATGCCCAGCAGGTACGACACGGCGGCCTGGTCGCTCGACTGCTCGAACGACAGGGTCAATGGCTTGGCGTCGCGCTGGCGGGTGTTGCCCAAGAGCGTGAGCGCCTTCTCGATCTCGCGGTTGAGGTCGTTGTCCTCGGGGTGGATGTACTCGATCTGGCTGAGCGGGATGCGACGCAGCGCCGGGAACTTCGAGAGCGTGACCACGTACTCGGTGACCTTGTGGTCGCCGACGACGCGCTCTTCGGCCGACACGCCGATGAGCCGGCCGAGGAACTCCTGTGGCTCGCCGACTTCGCGGACCACGAGCTGGACCCCGCGGAGCTGTCGCAGGACTTCCTCCAGCGAGTCGGCGTGGGCGAGGTCAACGCCGAACCCCGCGAGGCGCTGCTCGACCGGTTCCTGTCCGGGGTAGCTCACGGCAACGCCGCCGGTCGCGCCGCGCACCAACAGCGACTTGAGCACGTCGTTGAGCTGCTCGGCGGTGAAGCGGAATGCGGCCTCGCCGCCCGCGGGGACGGGCCCGGCGTGCTCGAAGTACCCGACGCCGGAGCTGTAGAGCGTGAGGTGCCGCAGCGGCAACTCGGCGGCCGGGGCGGGCGGTGGTTCGTTGGCCGGGGCCTGCGCGTTCGCGGCGCCGGCGGATACCGCGGCGGAGAAGGCCACCGCCAGCGCCAGGATAAGTTGATGCGGATTGGCAACACGACAGCGGGCGGAGCATCGGGGATCGGGGCACGGCATGGCAGGCTCCTTTGAGCGGGGGGCGAGTCCGGCAAGAGCACGGCCGAACGGCGGGCCGCGTGAGGCGGGGCGGGGTGAGCCGCGCGCCGGTCGGTTGACGAACCGATGGTCCGGCCGGAGTGTAAATCCATGGACGCACGCCGAGCACTCGGGGTTCCCGGCGAGTCCTGGGTTGGGCCCGCAGCCTTGCGACGGGCGAGTGGGGATCAGCCGGACGATCGGCGCAACCGTCCGGTAACCCGGGCCGGCGGCCCGGCCTGCACCGCCCGGCGTGCGTGGCCGATGAACCGAGAACGACGCGTGGTCGTTTGTTGGATGGGCCCGGCCCGTTCTCCCGGCCGGTCGGGTGCTTTGTGGGCCCGGGCCAAGGTTGCGTTGGCCTCGCGTCCCGGGCCGGGGCCGGGGTAGGGTGTTGTGTTCCGTCGCAAGGTTGCGACCCCGTTGCCGACCGACCCTTTGCCGATCAAACGTTGTCGACCAATCCGCCACCGATCCCTCCGTTGCCCACGATGAACCGACGCGCCCGAGCGAGGAAGACCGTGACCGCCCGTGCCCTGCCCGTCGTGGCCGGCACGCTCACGGCGTTGGCCATCACCGGCTGCGTGACGACCACCGCGCCGCGGCCGCGCGTCGTCAACCAGACCACCGATGCCGGGCCGCCCGCGCCCGACAGCCCCGAGGCCCGAGTCGAGTTGGGCAACCGGCTGATGGAGCAGGGCCGGCTCGACGCCGCGCTCGCCGAGTTCGGGCTCGCCCTGGAAGACAACCCCGACCTGGTCGAGGCCCACCTGGGTATGGGCAAGATCTACCACAAGCGGGAGCAGAACGAGATTGCGCTGCGCATCTTCAGCCGCGCCACCGCCGTCGCCCCCGACAACGCCGAGGCGCACTACAACGTCGGGCTCATGTCGCAGTTGCTCGGCCGGCTCAACGAGGCCATCGCCGCGTACCTGCGTTCGCTGGTGCTCGAACCCGACGACCCCGCCGCCAACCGTGACCTGGCCACGGCGTATGTCCAGGTCGGTCGGCCCGACTACGCCGTGAGTTACGCCCGCAAGGCGACGCAGCTCGAGCCGGACAATCAGGCCGCCTGGTTCAACCTCGCCGCCGTCTACAACCTGCTCGGCGACTACCAGGAGGCGCTGCGGTGCTACCGCGTTGCCACCGAGCTCGGGCCGCTCGACGACCCCGTGCTGCTCGGGCTGGCCGACACGCACATCAAGCTCGGCAACTTCCAGCGCGCCGCCAACACGCTCGAGTCCGTGATCCGCACCCGGCCCACCGCCACCGCGTACGAACGCCTCGGCTACGCCCAGTTCAAACGCCGAGACTTCGGCGAGTCGCTGCGGAACTACCGCAAGGCCGTCGAGCTGAACCCTGAGGAGTCGTCCGCGCACAACGGCATCGGCGCCGTGCTCGTGACGTACTACATCCAGGGCGGCCGACGCGACCGGGCCCAACTCGAAGAGGCCCTCAACGCATGGCGGCAGAGCCTCCGCATCCGCCCCGACCAGCCGCGCATCGTCGACCTGCTGACGCGCTACCAGCGCCCGGGCTGATCGACGAGCCTTAATTCACTTTGAGTCGGGGTCGACGAACGCGTCGATCTCGAGCCCGAACCCCGCGAGCGCGTTCGGCGTGAACGGGTGCTTCGTGATCAGTTGCAACCGACGGATGCCCAAGTCCCGTAGCACTTGGCAGCCGATGCCGTAGTCCATCTTGTTCTTGGCCGGTTTGGTCCCGGGCGTCGTGTGGTGGTCGCCGAGCTTGAGCCGGTCCACGTCGCGCACGGCGTGCTCGGCGTCGAACTGATGCGCGGTCTGCAGGCGCTTGAGCAGGCCACGCCCCATCCCTTCGTGCCGGAGGTACACGACCGCGCCGCGGCCGGCGGCCTGGATCATCCGCATCGATTGACGCAGCGTGTCGCCCGACGGCTGCGTCGCGTCGCCGAACACGTCGCCCAGCAGGTTCTGGCTGTGCATCCGCACCAGCACCGGCCCGTCACAGTCCAGCGGCTCGCCGAAGTCGTCCCAGCAGCCCACGTCGTCGCCGGCCACGAGCGCGACGTGCGGGAACGGGTCCACCCGCGATTGGTACGCCACCAGCCGCCACGGGCCGAACTCGTTCTCG
Organism: Phycisphaera sp.; assembly: GCA_028285385.1. Lineage (GTDB taxonomy): Bacteria > Planctomycetota > Phycisphaerae > Phycisphaerales > Phycisphaeraceae > CAZIXN01. The sequence continues at coordinate 6,995 of JANQPR010000066.1, read as the reverse complement.
AACGGGATCACGTCGATCCGCTCGACCAGCCGGTCGCGCTGAAGCCGGTGCTCGATCACGTCGGCGACCGTGCACACCTTCAGGTCGAACTCCCGGCACAACGCGTCGATCTGCGGCCGGCGTGCCATCGTGCCGTCGTCGTTCATCACCTCGATCCCGACCGCGCACGGCCGCAGCCCCGCCAGCCGCATCAGGTCGATCAGCCCCTCGGTGTGGCCGGCCCGGACCAGCGTGCCGCCCTCTCGCGCCCGCAGCGGCTGGACATGCCCGGGGCGGTCGAAGTCGGCGGCGGTCGCGTCGGGGTCCGCGAGCTTCTGGATCGTGGTCGCGCGGTCGTTGGCCGAGACGCCGGTCGTGACGCCGTGCCGCGCCGCCGCGTCCACCGTGACGGTGTAGGCCGTACCGCGCTGCGTTGTGTTCGTGCCGTGCTGCGCGGGCAGCGACAACCGGTCGCAGTCCGCCCCGGTCAGCGAGACGAACAGCATCCCCCGGCCTTCGCGCAGCATGAAGTTCACCACGTCGGGCGTCGTGAACTCGGCGGCACAGACCAGGTCCCCCTCGTCCTCCCGGCCTTCGTCGTCGAGCAGGACCACCACTTTGCCGGCCCGCAAATCGTCCAGGATGTCGGGGATGGGGTGCATCGGAACGTGAAGCGTAGCCGCGGCACGCCGCCGAGGTTACGACGGGCTCTGACGCACGATCGTCTTTGGGCTGAGTGGGAATGCCTCGAGTAGCGCTGTCACATCCTCGACGGTAACCGCCCTCAGCGCCGCGAGTTCTTCTTCGAGGCTGCGGTACGCGGAATGCACGAGCCAGCGCGAGCCTAGGCCGTGCATCCGACCCGCAGGGCGCTCGCCCTGCAGCGTCGCGAGGGTGGCGAGTTTGTTCACGGCACGTTCGACCTCGTCGGCCGTGACGTCCTTCTTTGCCGCGGTGGCGTCGACGGTCTGCAGGAGCGTCTGCTCAACCTGATCGGCCCGGCCGGGGTCGCACGTCGCGTAAGCCATGAAGGCGCCGGTCCGGTCCTGCGGCATGAACGAGAAGTCGGCCTCGTCCGCCAGGCCCGGGTCGACCAGCGCCCAGTACAGCCGGGACCCCTCGGCGTCGCCGAGCACGTCCGCGAGCACCTTCGCGGCGTAGCGCTGCTCATTCTGAGCCGAAGGCGCGGAGCAGAGGAAGGCGAGGTAGCAGCGGGTGAGTTTGTCGTCGTCGACCACGAGGCGCCGGTCGTCGGGTTGCGGCTCGCCGTGGTCGCGCTGCGCATCGGTACGCGACCAGCCGCCGCAGCATTGCTCGAGGTCCCGGCAGAGCGCGTCAAAGTCGACTCGTCCAGCGGCGGCGACCACGAGGTTGTCCGGGCTGTACCGGTCGTCGAAGTAGCCTTTCATCTGATCCGGCGTGAGCGCGGACACCGTCTCGGTCGTGCCCAGCACGCGGAAGCCCAGTGGGTGGTCGCCGAAGTGTTCTTCCAGCAGCCGGTCTTGCAGCCGCCACTCCGGGCGGTCGTCGTACATGCCGATCTCTTCGAGGATGACCTTCTTCTCCATCGCGAAGTCGTCGTCGCGCAGGCTCGGACGCAGCATGTCGGCCAGCAGGTCCGTTGCACGCGGGAGGAACTCGGGCAACACGTGCGCGTAGTACACGGTCTGCTCGTGCGAGGTGAACGCGTTGTAGTCGGCCCCGATCTCGTCGAACTCGCGGTTGACATCGTCCGCGGTCCGGCGGTCGGTGCCCTTGAACATCATGTGCTCGAGGAAGTGGGACACGCCCATCCGGGCCGGCTCCTCGTCGCGGGCTCCGGTCTTGACGAAGAAGCCGATCGCTGCGGTGTGGGCGTCGGGGTCGGTCTCGGAGAGGATCGTCAACCCGTTGGTCAGTGAGTGATGTTCGAACGTGATGGCCATGGCGGGATGATAGAAAAAAGCCCGCGCCGGGCCGGGCGCGGGCTTGGGAAGACGGACTCTAGGGAAGTCAGCTCACTTGAACATCGCCGGCGCTTCGGGCTCTTCCGGGTTGTCCATCGGGACCACGGCACCCGGCGCGGCGTCGGGCTGGGGCGCCGCCGCGCCGCCGGACGAGGGCACGAGGTACAACTCGACGCGGCGGTTGGCTTCGGAGCCGCGCGGGCCGTTGGCGGCGACGGGCTGGTGCTGGCCGTAACCCGCCACGCTCATCCGGCTGGCGGGGACGCCGGCCCGGTCGAGCACGCGCATCACACCGATCGCGCGGAAGGCGGACAGGCCCCAGTTGTCCTCGTATTTGCGGACGTTGGTCGCGTTGCGGACCGGGACGTTGTCGGTGTGCCCGACGATCCGGACCTCGTAGCCCGACGCGGCGGGGGAGTTGAGCACGCCGGCGAGCTGTCGCAGGAGGCCTTGTGCGTCGTCGCTCACGGTCGCGGACCCGAGCGCGAACGTGACGTCGCTGCGGAAGCGGATCATGCCCGTGTCGGGGTCGAAGGTCATGAGGTCCGGGTTCTGGGCGGCGAGTTGCTCGAGCTCGCTGGTCAGCACCGCCGGCAGTGGCGAGCCGGCGGCGTTGCGCAGCGCAGCCTGGGCGTCGTTGAGCGACTGCTGCAGCGCGTCACGCTCGGCCTCGAGCGCGGCGATCTGGTCGGCCATCGCCGCGTTGGGGTTGGTGCGTCCGCGGAGCAGCGCGAGCTCGCCGTCCTTTTCTTCGAGCTGGGCGCGGAGGTCGAGGACGGTCTCCTCGGCGGAGCGGTACTTGTTCCGCCAGGCGTCGGCCTCGTTCTGGGTCACGCAGCCCGTGCCCGCGAGGGTCAGCATCGCCAACACGGCCGGGGCCGCGACGGTCTTCATGAACGGTTTCATCTCACGGTTCCTTGATGGCAAAGGAAACAAAACAATGCGGTGTGGACGCGGCGGACGATGCCGGGCTCCAGCCCCGTCGCAAGCGGCGAGTGTAGCAAAGCGGGGGGCACCGTCGCCTCGGTTGAAACCCCATCGATGCGACGGCGAATCGGTACGCCGTACCCTGGCGGGGTGTTCGGGGCGGCCACGACCGATAACCTGCCCGCGATGGGAACGCCCCCCGCCGAGCGTGTCACGCTGTTCGTCGCCGCGGCGGTGTGCGATTCCGACGGGACGGTCTTTCGGCCGGGCGCGGTGGCGGGGGCCGGCGGCTGGGCCGTTGCCTGGGGCGAGGCGACGGACCTGCGGCGGGAGTTCGCCGGGGCGGACGTCGTCGAATGCACGGACGACCTGATCCTGCCGGCTTTCATCAATGCCCATGCGCACCTGGAACTGAGCGCGATCGGGCCCCAGCCCTACGGCGGGGACTTCATCGGGTGGGTCCGCATGCTGCGCGAGCACTGGCCGGGCGACGGCGACCCGTGGGCCAAAAAACCCGACGAGCGGTGGCACGCCACGGCGGCGAAGCAGGCCGCGATGGCGTCGCACGAAGCGGGGGTCGAGCACATCGTGGACATCTCGCGATTCGACGAGGTGCGGCTGGCCCGGACCATGGACGCCCACGTGCCGGGCACGACGCTTGTTGAGCTCTTCGGCATCGGCGAGCCGTACGACGCCGAGGCGCTGGCGCGCATCCAACGGCCTGCCGAAGGGTTCCAACCGCACGCGCCGTACTCGGCGGGGCCCTCGGTGTTCGACGCCGCGGCCAAGTCCGGTCGGCCGGTCAGCACCCACCTCGCCGAGACGCCCGACGAGCTCCGTTTCGTCGCGCGCGGTGAGGGGCCCTTCTTCGACCTGTTGTCTCGGCTCCGGCAAGGCGATACCCGGTTCACCGCGTATTACGGCCAAGGCTTGACGCCCGTGCAGTGGATGGAGCCGTACCTGCGGCAAGCGACGGACGCCGGTGGCTGGCTCGTCGCGCACTGCAACTACGTCACCGACGACGACATCGTGCTGCTCGCCGAGACCAACACGAGCGTCGCTTACTGCCCGGTGGCAAGCGACTACTTTGGGCACCGCGGCCACCGCTACCGCGAGATGCTCGATGCCGGCGTCAACGTCTGCCTCGGCACGGACTCGGTCGTGTGTCAGCCGGCCGACGAGCCACAGCCGCACAGCGTGCTACCCCAGATGCGGTACCTGTACCGGCGCGACCGCACCGACCCTGGGCTGCTGGTGCGGATGGCGACAAGGAACGTTCGCGCCTGGGTCGGGCGCGACGCCCGCGATCCTTGGGAGGGGCTGGCCCCGGTCCGTGTGGATCCCGAAGACCCGAGAGACATTCTGGCCCGGCCGGTGTCGGGCTTCTGTCACGTCCGTATCGACCCCGCGGACCCGACGGACGCGCTGGTACAGGCCATGACGAGCAACGAGCCGGGCCGCGCGAACTTCCTCTGGTGGCAGGCTTAAACCCGGCGTCCCGTGTCGTGTCGACTTCCGCCACAATGCCCCCCATGAGTGAACCAACGGACACGATGCGGCTGGGGTACGTCGGGCTGGGGATCATGGGCGGCGCGATGGCGGCGAACCTGCTTAAGGCGGGCCACCCGCTGTCGGTCTGGAACCGCACGCCCGAGAAGGCGCAGCCGTTGCTCGACGCCGGCGCGACCTGGTGCGACACCGCCGCCGCGGTCGCGAGCCAGAGCGACGTCGTGTTCCTGAACGTCACCGACACGGCCGACGTCGAGCAGGTGTTGTTCAGTGTGATGGGCGTCGCCGCCGGTGCCGACGAGAAGCGGGGGTTGATCGTGGTGGACCACTCCACGATCAGCCCGGTGGCGACGCGGGCGTTCGCCGAACGGCTCGAACCTTACGGCGTCACACTGCTGGATGCGCCCGTGTCGGGCGGCGACGTCGGCGCGAAAAGCGGCACGCTGTCGGTCATGGTTGGCGGGATGTCCGAAGCCTTCGACGCGGTGCTGCCGTTGCTTGAAGTCGTCGGTGGGACGGTCACGCACGTCGGCCCGGTCGGAAGTGGGCAGGCGTGCAAGGCCTGCAACCAGGCCGCAGTGCTCGGGGCGCTGCTGGGCACGGTCGAGGCGATGGCGCTAAGCAAGAAGCTCGGCCTGGACCCGACCGTGATGCTCGACGTCGTGGCCGGCGGCGCGGGCGGGTCGTGGCAGCTGGCGAACCTCGGCCCGAAGATCGCAGCGGGCGACCACGCGCCGGGGTTCATGGTCGACTACCTGCTCAAGGACCTGTGCATCGTGCGCGACGCCGCGGCGCACGTGGGCTTGCCCCTGCCGATCGTGGCGCAGGCGGAGCAGCTGATGCGGTCGGCGTCGGCGATGGGCCTCGGTCAGCGCGGGACGCAGGCGGTTGCCGCGGTAATGGAGCACCTCGGCGGGTTCCGCTTCGACGACCCGATGCCCGGCAATGACGAATCCGGCGAAACCGACGAGGCGTGACCGGCGTAGCGTTCGGGAGCTGCGGCTCTGGGCCACGCGATGAACGACTCGACACCCACCGAAGCCAGCACGAGCGGTACCGTCTCCACGGCGTCCCGTGCCGTGTCGTTCCCGAACCTCTACGCCTGGCTGGTGCTGTTCGCGGCGCTGGACGGGATGCTGACCTGGGGCGTGCTGGTCCTGGGCGGCCGGGAGGTCAACCCCGTTGCGGCGGCGGTGTTGGACCGCTTCGGCTTCTTTGGCATGATCGGGTTCAAGTTCGCGATCATCACGGCGGTGATCCTGGTCTGCGAGTTCATCGCCCGGCACGACCGACGCACCGCCAAACAACTCGCCTTAGTTGGCGTGGTGCTCAACGTGTTGCCCGTGGCGTGGACGTTAATGCTGTTGCGTGGGGCGTGAAGCGCAGGACAGGTGCAGGAGGGGGGAACTCACGGATGTAATCGGTGGGCTCAAAGCAAGTCAGCCGATGGGATGGTTGCGGCGATTACCGCCTCCGACGCAGCAGCGTCCCGGCCGCCGCGAGCAGCACGGCCGACGCGGGTTCGGGCAGCGGCTTGGGGTCGGGGAAGGCGAAGCCGTTGCCGATCGCGGTCTCGATGTCGTCGGCGAGGACCGTGACGTCGGAGTGGAACAGGTCCTGGCCGAAGAACGCTTCGGGCAGCACGCCGGAGTTGTCCTGTTCGACGGCGTTGGGCAGGCCGACGAGCCACCACTGGTCGTAGCGGAATAGAAGGGCGGCGCCGCCGGAGTCGCCGGGCGCAACGCTCGCCTCGTAGGTCAACGCGCCGCCGGTGCCGGGCGCGTCGAAGTCGCTGACCCAGCGGGGCCCACCGTTGAAGTTGCTGTCGTTCTGCGTGTCGGTGCCGTCGATGACGTTCTCGCCGAAGTTCAGCCCGTAGCTATTGGCCGGGGTGCCGGAATCGAACGGGGCCCAGTCGAAGCCCTCGGCGGCTTCATTGATGCCGGTGACGCCGTGCGCCGCGAGGACGGTGCGTTGCCCGATGAGCGACTCGCCGACCGCGCGGGTGTACACCGGCACGAAGTCGGTCAGGTCGGCGGCGCTGCCGTCGGTGTTCTGGATCTCGACGAGGCGGACGTCCCACGACTCGCCCGCCGGGTCGAAGAGCGTCTGGCTGACGCTGTTGTAGGTCGTGCCGTTGAGCGTGACCTGCCGCAGCGGCGGGTTGGCGGAGAAGCCGTCTTGGTGCCGGGTGGTCAGGACGTGGTTGGGCCCGATCGCGACGGCCGAGGCGTTGTTGCCCCAACTGCCGATGGCGTTTTGGATGTTGGTTGGCGGCAGCAGCATCGGCCGCGCGTTGCCGGGGTCGTCCACGACAACCGCGCCGGCAGAAAAGCCGAACGCACATACCGTCCCGGCCGCAAGGGCCACTCGATCCAACTGGCGGTTCAAAAAGAGCAACGTCGGTCTCCGCTCCACCGCGGTTTCTCGCGGGGAAAATACACGTAAAAATCCGTTCCGCCCGCCTCAAAGTGTACCCGCTGATCCGCCGAGGCCCCAGCGAAAATCAGCCGGTTCTGTCACCGTTCTGTTCGGTCACGCCTGCACGACCCGTGCCGTTCCCGGGACGGCCCGCATCACGCCGCGGGTGTCGACGATCAGCTTGGCGTGCTGCGCCAGCCACGCCCAGTCGTA
>JANQPR010000030.1 GCA_028285385.1 Phycisphaera sp. | reverse complement strand
CGAGCCGCCTGATGCGGGTCGCGCCGCACGAGAGCCACGTCCCCGAGCGGGCCTACCGCCGGCAGGCAGCCACGGATTCCCCGAGCAATAGCGTCGCCGAAGTCACGCCGTTCGAACGCCCGTCCCGCTTGCTGCACCCACCGGAAGCGGCCCGAGTCATGGCCGTCACGCCCGACGGCCCGGTGGTCAGCCTCACGTGGCGTGGTGATTCACAACCCGTCACACGGTCCGTCGGCCCCGAGCGCATCACCGACGAGTGGTGGCGCGGTCGCTGCGGCCAACGCGACTACTTCCGGGTCTGCACCCGGGACGGCCGTTGGCTGTGGGTGTTCCGTTCAGGGCAGCGCGAGGGACAGTCCCCGCGTGGCTCCTGGTTCGTCCACGGCATCTGGGCTTGAGGCGAAGCGATCATGCCCAAGTCCCCTCACGACAAGCCGCGACCACACCCGCTCGAAGCCGTCAAGCGCGGGACCCTCACCTCCCCTCAAGCTCAACTTTCGCAAGAGGGAGTGGGGTATGCGGAGATTCAAGCCACCAGCAACTTCACGTTCCTGCACGGGGCGAGCCATCCCGAGGAACTCGTCGTGCACGCCGCGTCGTTGGGCTACCGCGGGCTGGCGATCACCGACACGCACTCGTTCGCCGGCGTCGTCCGCGCGCACGTCGCAGCCAAAGCCATCGGCTTCCCGCTCGCTGTGGGCACGCGGCTTGAGCTGCCGGTGGCTACATCGGTTTTGCGCGTGCTCGTGTACCCCACCTGTCGCGAGAGCTACGGCCGGCTGTGTCGCTTGCTCACGTTGGGCAAACGCCGGGCCGTGAAGGGTTCGTGCGACCTCACGCTCCACGACCTGGTCGAACACCGCGCCGGCCTGATCGCCGTCGCCGATCCACCGGACATGGTGGACGACGCGATGCTCGACGCCCTTCGGGGTTTGCGTGATGTGTTCGGGTCCGATGATCTGTCCGTCGCCGCTACGGTTCGCTTCGACGGCCATGATCAACAACGCCTGCGGCGTCGGTCCGACCTGGCCGCCCACCTCTCGGTGCCGATGGTGGCGACGAACGACGTGCTGTACCACGAGCCGTCACGCCGGCCGCTGCAGGACGTACTCACGTGCATCCGCGAACACCGCACGCTCGACACCGCCGGGTTCCGGCTCCAGGCCAACGCCGAACGCCACCTCGAGCCGCCCGACGAGATGCACCGGCTGTTTGCGGCGTATCCCGAGGCGCTGTTTCGTTCCGTGGAGGTCGTCGACCGGGCGTCGGCCTTCTCGCTCGATCAACTCCGCTACCAGTATCCCCACGAGACCTGCCCCCGCGGAAGGTCTGCAATCCAGCACCTCAGTGAGTTGACCGCTACCGGGGTGGTCGACCGCTTCCCGGACGGGGTTCCCGACAAGGTGACCCAACGAGTGGAACACGAACTCCAGCTCATCGACGAGTTGGACTACCCGCACTACTTCCTGACCGTACACGACCTGGTGCGCTTCGCTCGATCCCAAGGCATCCTCTGTCAGGGCCGCGGCGCCGCGGCCAACTCCGCGGTGTGCTACTGCCTGGGGGTGACGTCGGTCGATCCGTCCCGGGTGGATCTACTGTTCGAGCGCTTCATCAGCCGGGAACGCCACGAGCCCCCCGACATCGACATCGACTTCGAGCACGAGCGCCGCGAAGAGGTCATCCAGTACGTCTACCGCAAGTACGGCCGGGACCGTGCGGCGCTCACCGCTGAGGTGATCAGTTATCGCTCCCGCTCGGCCATCCGCGAGGTCGGCAAGGCGCTGGGCTTGTCGCTCGACGCCGTGGACCGCCTCGCCAAGTCCGTCGAGTGGTTCGACCCCCGGAAGATGAGCCCCGAGAGAGTCAAAGAACTCGGGTTCGATCCGGACGACCCGACGATGCGGCACCTGCAATGCCTCACGTCGCAGTTGCTTGGGTTCCCGCGCCACCTCTCACAGCACGTCGGCGGGTTCGTGCTGACCGACCGGCCGCTGTGCGAGTCCGTCCCCATCGAGAACGCGGCAATGCCCGACCGCACGGTGATCGAGTGGGACAAGGACGACATCGAGGCCGTGGGCATGATGAAGGTGGACTGCCTGGGCCTGGGCATGCTCACCGCGGTGCGCAAAAGCTTCGAGCTGATCGAGCAACACACCGGCGAGAAGGTCGAGCTGCACACCATCCCCCCGGAACTTCCGGGGGTCTACGACATGCTCTGCGAGGCCGACGCGGTCGGTGTGTTCCAGGTCGAGAGCCGGGCGCAAATGTCCATGCTGCCCCGGCTACGCCCCCGGAGCTACTACGACCTCGTCATTGAAGTCGCGATCGTACGGCCCGGCCCGATCGTCGGCGACATGGTGCACCCGTACCTCCGCCGGCGGCACGGGCAAGAACCCGTCGTCTACCCCGACAAAATCGTTGAGGAAGTGCTGGGTCGAACGCTGGGCGTGCCGCTGTTCCAGGAACAGGCGATGACGCTCGCCATCCGCTGCGCCGGGTTCACCGCCGACGAGGCCGACCAACTCCGCCGGGCCATCGCCGCCTGGAAGCGCAAGCAGAAGGTCATCCTGGAGTTCGGCCGCAAGATTGTCGAGGGCATGACGGCCCGGGGGTACGAAGAAGCGTTTGCCCAACAGTGCTTCGAACGGATGAAGGGGTTCAGCGAGTACGGGTTCCCCGAGAGCCACGCCGCCAGCTTTGCTCACATCGTCTATGCGTCATCCTGGCTCAAGCGGTACCACCCCGCCGCGTTCTGCGCCGCGCTCATCAACAGCCAGCCGATGGGCTTCTACCAGCCCGCCCAGCTCGTCCAGGACTCGGAGCGGCACGGGGTGAAGGCCCGACCGGTCGACGTGAACCACTCGTCATGGGACTGCACGCTCGAGCCGGACACCGATTCGGAGGGCGGCTTGGCGTTGCGGCTCGGGATGCGGCTCGTGAAAGGGCTGCGTCACGACGACGCCGATGCCGTCGTTGAAGCGGTGCAGACTCGCGGTGATTTCGCGGGCATTGAGGAACTGTGGAAGGCGAGCGGGGCGAAGGTGGCGAGCCTGCGGAAGCTCGCCTCAGCCGACGCGTTCGGGTCGATGGGGCTGTCGCGGTCTGCCGCGTTATGGCAGGTCCGCCAACTCAGCGATGAGCGTCTGCCGTTGTTCGAAGACATGAATGCCGCGGAAGAACCCGCGATCGCGTTGCCCTCGGTCACGCCGGCCCGTCGGGTCGTGCACGACTACGCGAGCACAGGGCTCTCGCTCAAAGAGCACCCGATGGCGTTCCTACGTGACGACCTCGACCGCCGCGGGGTAACGCCGTGTGCCGAGCTGGCCGACCTGAAGGCGTGGCCGCACGGCAAGCTCGTCAAGGTGGCCGGCCTGGTTCTCGTACGGCAACGACCGGGCTCCGCGTCGGGCGTCGTGTTCATGACACTCGAAGACGAGACCGGGATCGCCAACCTGATCTTGTGGCCCAAGAGCTTCGACCGGTTCCGGAAGGTGGCGCGGCACGCGTCGGTGCTGCTGGCGACGGGCGGGATCCAACGCGACGACCTGGCCGGGCAGGTGGTGCACGTGTTGGTGCGGAATCTGGAAGCGGTGCAGCCAGCCGACGGCAGCGCCAGGCCCAGGTCGCGGGACTTTCACTGACGCCCCGCGCCTATTGAGCGGCACCACCACAGAGGCCGGGCTGCGCTGTCAGGTCGGCCGGCAACCCCGCGTCAGCGCTTTGGCTAGACCGACCGATCGAGCCACCCCGCTTAACAACGTACGCTCCGAAACATCCAGCAAACCCATTTCGGAACTTGAAGGTGCTCGGAACTCTGGGGCTCATCACAAGCGCTAGCCGGAGACATCCCTTGCCTTCTTGTCCCGAGTCCGGCATCCCTGGTGCCTGATTTCAACAACACAAGGAGGCCTCTCATGGCACAACCCCCTATCCGCAAACTCCGCATCGGCAACCTCTCCGCCGCCGTCTGGCAGAACACCGACGCCCAGTCCAACCCGTTCTACACCTGCACCTTTGCCCGGTCCTACACCGACGACGAGGGCAACTGGCACGAAACCCAATCCTTCGGCCGCGCCGACCTGCTCAAGCTCGCCAAGCTCGCCGACCAGGCCCACACCTGCATCGAAGAGCTGGTGCACGACCAGCGTGAGAAAACCCCCGGAAGTGAAGAAGGCGGCAGCGCTACCTCTGCCATCACCGGCGTGGGCAAGGCGCGGGCTCGCCAGCGTTCGTGAAACCACGCACCGCACCGTCGCCCTGCCTCTGGGTCGAAGGCGTCAAGCTCCGGCCCACGGCAGAACGGGTGTTGAACGCGTTGGCCCGTCTCGAGCGTGACCATGGTGTCGCGTTCGAGGGTGCTGCAAGCTTGGCACTGGCCGAGACCACGGGGCTCAACCCCCATGTGGTCCGCGCCCGTCTGTGTGACCTGCGCCGCTTGGCGCTGGCTACCTCAGACCCCACTTCCGGGGGACGCACATTGCACCGGCTGACGGCGTTTGGCATGCGGCGCTCGCGTTCGTCGCGCTAGGCCATGGCCTTCCCCGGCGGGTCCGAGCCTACCCGTCCGTGCGCGGGGGCAAGGGTGCGTCGCTGCGCTCCCCTCCTGCGGAGGCCCTGGCCCCCTGTGCGCGGCCGGGTGCTTTGCTCCGCCAACAGGGGAAAGGCGGCGGTGTGGAACCACCCGCCCCCATCACCTTCCGGGGTTCACGTTTGCAACAGGAGACACCCATGACATGACCATCGACACCTATCAACAAGCCACCGACACCATCCTGGCCGCCCTAGAGAGCGGCACCGTGCCCTGGCGGCACCCGATCCTGGGGGGTGGGGAGCACACTCTGCCCCGCAACCTCAACACCGGCAAGGTCTACCGCGGGGTGAATCTTTTCTTATTGGGCTTAGCCGGGTGGTTGGCCGGCTACAGCAGCCCGTGGTGGCTGACCTACAAGCAGGCCCAGCAGCGCGGCGGGCACGTCCGTCCCAAGGAGAAATCCACCGCCGTCGTGTTCTGGAAAGAACTCACCGTCACCGACCCCGACACCAACGAGCCCAAGAAGGTGCCGGTGCTGCGGCAGTACCGCGTGTTCAACGCCGAACAGACCGAAGGGGTCGCGTACCCGCAGGTGCAGCGGGCCTCGGTGGTGTTCACGCCGCTAGAAGCCGCTGAGAGACTGGTGGACGGCTATGTCGGCGGCCCCGCCGTCGTTCACGGGAAATCGCGGGCGTGCTACGTCCCCGCTTTCGATGAAGTTGAGCTGCCCGACCGCGATCGGTTCGTCGACCGCGAGGCCTACTACGCCACGCTGTTTCATGAGCTGGCCCATTCCACCGGTCACACGTCGCGTCTGGATCGTGGGCTCGACGATCCAATCGCCCCGTTTGGCAGCCCCGACTACGCCAAGGAAGAGCTCGTCGCCGAGTTCGCCGCCGCCGGGCTATGCGCGCTCACCGGCATCGCCCCGGCCGTCATGACAACAACGCCGCCTATATCGCTGGCTGGCTCAAGGCCCTGAAGTCCGACAAACGCCTCGCCGTCCACGCCGCCGGCGCCGGGCAGAAGGCCGTGGAGTGGATCACGCGGAGTCACGAACGCGGCTGATCACGTCGCGTCGTATCAAACGCGTTGGCCCGAGATAAGCCCGACCATCACGGCGGCACCTACCATCTGGCCGTCTCATTCCTCGTCCATCTCTTCGAGCAGACGCAGGGCTTCACGTTTTCCTAGTTGGCGGACGCGGGCCCAGCGACGCAGCGGTTCTTCGCGCGGCGTCGATGCGCCCTTCTCCCAGTTGTAGATCGTCAGCGGCGACACCTCGACCAACCGGCCGTAGTCCGCGGCCGACAGGCCCAGCTTTTCGCGGTGCTTGGCCACCCAGTCCGCCGAAAACCGTGGGCGCGGCGTGTCGGCTTCATCACTCTGCGTTGCCGCGCTGGATCGTTTCAGTTGGCGGGTGAGCGCTTTGATGTCGCGCTGCTGTTCCTGCACCTGTTTACGCAGCGACGTGATCTGCCGGCGGGCGTCGCGCAGCCCTTTCTGGGTCGACGCCAGTTCGGCACGGACTTCTTTTCGGGCCAGGCGGCGGATTTCTTCGCCGATGACTTTGTTCAGATTGGGCATGGGTCAAGCAGGTCCTGAGATCGATGAAGGGTAACGATCTTATCGCCATTCAACCTGACCGTGGATTCACCCGTCAGAACAGAAACCCGATTCAGGCGGCTTGGGCAAACCCTCTTGGTGAGTCTTGGCCGATGTGTCTACCCGAACGATTCCTACGGAAATCACATACGAGCAAAGAAAAATCTTGCGATGCGCATCCTTAGCCCCTAGATTGCGAAGCGGGGGGCGCTTCCACTCCCGGTGCGTCTGCATGACTGAACAACTTGAATTCCGGAAGGAGCAGTGTGCCAATGAGAACGCGCTCTGCGCATTGAAACATCAGTGTCTGCCTGTGTCTTCCGAATCCTCATCTCTATCACTTGCTCTCGGGCACGATCGGACTGATCGCTGTTAGAGGCTGAACAGACCCGTTGCTTCAGGCTTCCAGCAAATGGATGACCATACGTCTGTACTAGATGCGCAACCATTTTCAGGGGAACCACATGCCAGAACAGAGTTGGGAAGAGCGGTGCTGCGACCTCGTGATGCGGGGCGGGGTCACCAGCGGGATCGTCTACCCGCGCGCCATCGAACACATCGCCAAGGAGTTCACGCTCATCGGGATCGGCGGGACCTCCGCCGGGGGTATCGCCGCCGGGATCGCGGCCGCCGCCGAGTACCGGCGGCGTGAAACGGGCTCGCTCGAAGGCTTTGAGTTGTTGGGCGGGATCCCGGACGATCTGAAGCAGGACGGCCGCATCACCGACCTGTTCCGGCCCGACCTCTCCACCGTAAAGCTGCACAAGCAGCTACTGAAGTATGTCACCAAAGACGAAGGTCGCAAGAAGAAGAGGATAAAAGTAGGCCTCCTCAAAATCGGTGCCGCGCTCACCCGTGCCTGGTGGAACCACAAGCCGCTGCTGGCCAACAACTACGGGATCTGTTCCGGCATGGCCAACGGGAACCCTCCGCCCGCGGGCACAATCGCGCCGCTGACCGCGTGGCTATACGCACAGATGCAGGAGGCCGCCGGGCTCGACCACGACGACGTGCTGACCTTCGGCCACCTCCACCACGCCAAGGTTCCCGGCCCGCTCCAAGCCATGGTCACGACGCCGGGCTACCGCGCGATCGACCTGCGCATGGTCACCACGTGCCTGAGCTACGGCCGACCCGTGGAGATGCCGAACGGGTTCAACCGATTCGGCTTCGACGAAGAGGAGTGGCGGGGCTACTTCCCACACCCGGTCGTCAACCACCTCGTCCGGCACGCCGAGGCCAGGCAGTCAGAGACGTGGCCGCGAGACGGAAAGCTGTATCTGACCATGGGCGAGGAGATGCCCGTGATCGCCGCGGTACGGATGAGCCTCAGCTTCCCGTTGTTATTCTCGATGGTCCCGGCGTACACCGTCAACTTTGATGTGTCGGAAAAACCGTTGTCCCGCGTCTGGTTCAGCGACGGGGGGATCACCAGCAACTTCCCCGTGCACCGCTTCGACAGCCTGTTTCCCCGCTGGCCCACATTCGGCATCAACCTGAAGTACACCGACCGCCACGGCAACATCACGCGTCGCGGGGCCCGAGACACCGGCCTTTACTTGCCTCAGCAACGGGGCGGCAGCCAGTTCGGCGACCTCCGGGACATCGTGAACGAGCCCGCCGCGGCCACGATCAAAGACCTCGCCGGCCTCGCCATGGGCGGCATCTTCTCGAGCGCTCAAAACTGGCACGACAGCTCCTACCTGCAACTGGACATGTTCCGCGACCGGGTCGTCGAAGTCTGGCTCAATGACCAGGAAGGCGGCATGAACCTCGCGATGGCCCCCGATCTCATTGAGGGGTTGGCGCAACGAGGCCGCGACGCCGCGGTCATATTGTGCGACCGGTTCCGCGAGCGGCGGAGCAAGGAACCCATGTCCTGGGACGGCCACCGGTGGGCGAGGTACACCGCGACCATGGCCGGCCTGATGGAGTCTCTGCACCGGTTCAAGCGTAACGTCGATCAACATGGCACCGGTGAGCTGAGTCTCCAGGACCTCCTTCGCGACGGGATGAATCCGCCGTGCTACCCGCCTACGAGCCAAGACTCACTCGACGCGATGGAAGACGCGACACGGCGCCTGCTCGACTACATCGACACCACGGCCGGCTACGGGTTGTGTGACAACGAGGCCCACCAACCTTTCTGTAATCGGCCTAAGCCCCCAGCTGGGATCGGCCTGCGTGTCCCTTTCTAGCTGAAACCAAGAATAGCCTTGGGAACGGCCTCTCGATCGCCCAACTGATTGATGTCAGAAGCATAAATTACCGCGTATCCAGCTTTCTACACTTGCCCAAGTTTCCTATGACTGATCCAAAGCCCAATGCTGAAAATAATGCACCAACTCTTGAATCGGCTTCCGCCAGCGATGTCCGGCCCACCAAACCACCACCACGGCATGACTCTTCGTCAACACCCACTAACCGCAAGAGTTCGGGCGCATTGTCTTCCTCGATGTTATTGAGTGATTCTGGCAGCTTCGTCTTGCGAGTTGTAAGCCGCCTCGTCCACCTTCCACTCTTCGCCTACTTTCACTCAGCAATGTTGCCTACCTGTGGATCAAACTCAGACCGGCCTGGACTGCGAACGTAGCGCTCGGCTTTAGTCTCGCACTCGTACTCATCGAGATGAGCGCCTGCCCAACAACGACGCCCAGCAGTGGCTGCTGAATGAATTGCCGTTTCAGATCTTCCTTTACAGCTTGATTTCGAGTCCTTCCTATGAAGCAACTACACACCGGTTTCGCGTGCTTCTCGCTAGTTGCATTGGCTAGCACGTTGCTCGTGGGAACAAACGTGCATGCGGACAGTTACAGCAACAATACTGTCATTGAGTATGGGCGTGTTATTGAGCGCCTGCTCATCGTTACTTTCGGCGGGCTTTCCCTGGTTCTGGGGTGGAACCTATTTCGCGCGAGCATCTTCAAATCTCAGGAAGCGGAGTTCTCGACCGGATCAGTCAAGATCAAGCTCATCCGCGTCGGGCCGGGCGTCTTCTTCGCGTTGTTTGGTGCGGCGATCCTCTGCATCAGTGTGGTAAACACGTACTCGTTCAGCTCAGTTCATAGACATGGGGGGCAGCATCACCATGAAGGTAGCGGCACTGGTTTGGAAAGCCACACAGATCGAGTAGGAGAGCAGATGCGCGACGGCAAGACAGAACCTGGGGAAGTAGGTCGAAGGGGCAGGGCACACTTCGGTTCAGTTCTCGAAAGTACAACGAAAGGGTCATATTACGGGGGGGATGCCGATCTGACCTCAGCCGACATCATGCAAGCCATCAATTCGGTCATCGCCATCGATACCCATCTAAACAACGAGGTTGACCCAGTTAGACGGCAGGAAGTTCTGATGAAAGCCCATGTCCGAAGGCTGAGCATGGCCGCTAATCACCTGAAGTCGCTTCGGGACCAATGGGTCGCACACGAGTTTCAGGAAGAGATACAGGCTTACTGGCAGATCCGCGACAAAGACCCAACGCAACTCTCGCGGGAAGAGCGCGGTATTCGAGAAGAACTGGACCAGTACCTTGAACAGCAGCTTCCTTGAATCGAAAGGTGCCGAAATGAAACACGCACTGGTATCGATCGTTTTCGCTGTCATCGCTTTTCTTTCCATCGCAGTGCCCACAACATTGGCTCAGCACAATGAAGTAGCGCGGCAGGCAAGGTCACTGGCCGAGCAGGTCAAAGACTCGTTCCTCGATTCACTTCCCGACGAGGAGGCAGATCCGTTACGACAGATACATTTTCGGTTTGTGGCCGATCCGACTTTCCACAACGCTATCGCTAGTATCTCACCGGACGGACGGCGTCATATCGATATCGGTATGGGGCTGATCATCGGTCTACAGCTCTATTGTGATGCCCTCGTTGTCGAGAGTACGTTTAGTCGCAACCGGGTAGCGGAAGAGTACATCGTCAGCACGCACGAACGCCTTTCGATTGAAGGTGGCACCGCTAGGCCAATCGAGAAGTTCGCCCGACTCACGCCTCAACAGGCCCAAATATGGCGCACAGATCCAGAGTTGGCCCGACGGTCGCGTCATATGCAACTGGCGGCCTTGTCGCACATAGTGGCGCACGAGTATGGCCACCACGCCAACGATGCGATCCATACCGGGCAACTAAGGCCCTCGCCTGCGAAGCAACGCAGATATGAGCGTCGGGCGGACGAATGGGCCGTCCGAAAGCAGATTGAGATGGGCCGGTCGCCTGCGATCGGCGCCGTGATTTCAAATCTGTTTCTCTACGAGAATGAATTGCTTCAGTTCACGCCGGATCTAAAACGAAGCCATCCGCCTTCACTTGAAAGGGCAATGGAGGCAGTAGAGGAATCGATCAGAGAAACCGATACGCTCTTAGAACACGAGAACCTTCGGGGCAACACACGTCAGCAACTGATCGATGCGCACAACAGCATTAAAGAGATCCTGCAATCGAGGATCGATCAGGAAGCGCAAGTGACGCCGCATTCACTCGATAGGTCCATACGGAGTGACGAGACTCACCCCGTGTTAAAGCGTCGCGCGGCCTACCGGCTCGCGAACATGTATGCCAACGGCGCCGGCGGTACCGAGCTCTCGTATGAGAGGGCCTACCAGTACTTTGTACTTGCAGCCGTGATGGGTGACCCGCGTGCTCAACTGACCCTTGCAAAAATGAATGAGAGCGGAATCGGAACACCCGATGGAAGGCCCAACCTGGACCAAGCTCGATTCATGTACGAACAAGCGGCCCAGCAACGGCTATTGGGTGCTAGGGCGGCCCTGTCAGGCTTCCGACAGCGCCACCCGGTGACCCAGTGATGCTCTCGTGTGACAAACCCAACCAAGCGGATCAACTGCAGGACTACAAGACCGGGTATTTGTGGCTAGCCGGATCATTGCCCGCCGGTCACCGGAGCGTGGCGGGTTCAAACGCCGGCTCCCGCTTCGCCAGACTTCTCGAAGGCAGCAGAACTTTCGCTTGGAAATCTCAGTCCGTGGCAAGAGACGTGGGCGCAGGTTACGCGGCACCGGCGGCTGGACATTATCGTTTTACGCAACTCCGATGAGCGCGCCGATACATCGCGATCCTGTCGCCGCATGGCGATACCTGTGCGGCTTAGGCGGCATTGAGCTTGATGGGCGTGATGAAGGCCTTGACCAACGCATCCGAAGTCGCCTGAATCCCGGAGCAGCTTCTCTCGACGATGCGCTCGCATCCGCTACGGTGGACTCTTTTGCTCGGGCGTTCTTCACTTCCCTACATCCATACGTGGAAATGTTTCGCGACATTCTCGAGTTCTTCGAGCACGCTGACGCGACAAAGGGAGAATCGGAGTGGATTCTTCAAGTTGATCGAGCGGATCTTGATCTGGAACACTTTCGACATTGGCTGGCGTCATGGGATGCGGTGGCGACGACCGACTTATATGTACCCGCAGTTGACTCAAAAGCTGTCTGGAGTATGTGGCATGTGCTTCAGGATAACGGCCCTGTCGGTGAAGAGATACAGCGGTCGTTCCGACATCGTCCTCGAAGAGTTGCTGATGATGTTCACGCGTGGGTAGCCGCTTTCGACAACGATGAATACCTCGCATTGCCCCAATCGCTTCTGCCACCCGATTGCCCTCAACAGCTCGCTGCTACTGCTTCAATCGCGTCTGCGGCTATCAAAATGCTTCTCGACCTAGACCTTAAACCATCGACGCGACAACAACTATTCCGTGATCGCCGCCTTGGAAGTGATCCATCTGATGCTCTGGATTTCTGGACTATCGCCCATAACGAGACGGATTATTGGTTGCGGACACTCGTTGTGGCACTCTCTGCCGCCTCGACAATCCTCGACAAGGCAGACCTAGATTCTCTAGGTGCCGACCTAAATGAAATCGCCAGCAAATTCCCCCTCAGGCCTGTCGAAGTCGACGTCTCAATCGGTGACTTCGAGTCGGTGCTGTCGTTACCGATTTGGAAGAACCGGTGCGAACTTTACGCCGTTTGGGTTGCGACCGAGATTGTCCGCGCATTAGTTGGACATAGCGTTGAAGTACATCATGACAACGGCAGGATCGGCTTCCCTTTCAAAGAAACGATGGTTGCATCGATTCACTCCTCGCCCGATCCATTCAGGCTGATCAGCGAGCGTCGTGTTAAACTCGCCAATCCACGCGGGAAGGGACGCAAAGAGAGCGTACAGCCAGACTTCGGTTTATGGACCGTAGAACACGGCAAAGAAGTTTGTAAAATGGCAGTCGAAGTCAAACACTACAAAGGCTCTGCCAAGGCCAAGTTTGTTGCCGCTCTTGAAGACTACGCGCGGGCTCTTCCTTGCGCGGAAGTTTTCCTTGTCAATCATGGGCCGGCAGGAAACGCCATCTACGAAGTGTCGCGTTCTGTACTTGATCGATGCAACGCAATCGGCCACCTGACGACATCAAACCAAGAAGCGCGGCGCGAGTTCGCGGCGGCAGCTAGACGCTGCGTCGGCGAGCCGGTTTCTCGATGGCCGAATGGGTCGCCAAAAAGTTCCGACTCAGAAGTGCTCCTCTGTGACGTGTCGGGTTCTATGTCAGCTCGTTTACAGTCAAGCGAAATGGCCGAATTCATTCGAGACTTGGTGGCATCTCAACTGCCTTCAAGGCTCGTTGCCGCTAATACATCCATCGTAGGAGAATGGAATGCGAGCGAAATTGGGATCTCGGAACTCATTCGTATCCGTGGTGGTAATACGGATCTCAGTGGCCCCATATCCAGTCTTCTCGAGGTATACGACTCTGTCATTGTGGTTACCGACGGTGGCGGTGCCTCCAGCCTGAAAGAATTCCACGTAAGGGACCACGACTTCAGCAATAAGGCCCCATCAGGTGTTCGTGTTTGTGTATGTTCATGATCCCAAGCGAATCGAATTTCAACTCTTCCAGGGCCGCGGCGCAGTGCCGCCGAGTCTTCCTTCTTTCAATCCGCAGGGTATATAATGCCAACTCATATCTCTGACCATCCCAACACTCAGCGAACGGGGACCCCAAATTCAACTGACGAGCAAGCCAAAGGCCTTCAGGAAGGTTATAAGCTCGAGCGCCTGAAGTTCGTACACAAACGGCAAGCGTCACTTAATGACTACACCTTCAAAGCACTGTCGTTCTTCCAAGCCATTTCCACCGCCTTGGTCATCGCCGGAGTGACTGCTTACTCAAGCTGGGAAAAGGTCGGGCTTGAAGCCGAGGACGCTAGGATCGCCGTGCGAGCCATTCAGTGGCTGTTAATCGGCGTCGGTATTTTCATGTTGGCAACGATTGTTTCGTCTGTTGGCTCATGGTGGGATAACCGCGACGAAGAATGTGATCTGTTCGACGAGGTGATTGGCCTCGGTTACCGGAAAAGACCTTCGTTGGCGAGTTTATGGCGGTGGTGCGAGACTTGGCTATTAATCGCCGTAATCGTGTTCGTCGGAAGCATGGCGATGTTCATTGAGTTTTGCATGTTACCTCGAATCAAGTAGGTTCCAATGCCAGAATACCCGATCACAGTTCCAGCGTTCTTTCGCAAGCTGTACGAAAACAAGCCGATCGGCGGTTTAGTCCACGACGTGCTGGACGCGTTTGCGCTGTACATCAAGCAGAATAAGGTCATCTTCTTTCGCCAGTACACCGACCACGGCCCAGACCATATTGAAGCCGTGCTCGAGACCGCTAGCGCGCTGATCACCGATGAGTCAACTGATCTATTTACATCTGAGGACGCGGCAGTCTTAGTCATTGCGACGGTCTTGCACGATGCCGCGATGCACCTGCAGGGACCCGGCTTCATCGCGCTCGTGTCTGACGCAGACGCCAAGCCAGCGATACCAGAGCTTGACAAAGAAAACTGGCACACACTTTGGACTCGCTATGTGCAAGAAACGAGCCGGCTCAGTCAGGGCGAGCTCATGGAACTATTCGGCGTTGATGAGCCGATCGAGGCGCCCGAAATTGAGAATGCAGAATCTTGGAGCCCGATCCAACACGCGTACATTGGTGAGTTCATCCGCCGCTACCACCACCGCTTAGCTCACGAAATGGCCATAAAAGGGCTGCCCGCCTTGGCGTCGGCGGAAACTGATTTCCCCCCACGCTCCAACGATGCCGAGCCTAAACTCAACCTTGCCGGTTTGATCGCACGCAGCCACGGGACCACAATCCGTTGCTTGTTGGATTACCTCAGCAGCAAGTTCCAAGTCCGTGAGTTCCACGGTACACACACGGTGTACTTGATGGTCCTGTTGCGCATCGCCGACTACCTCCAACTGCAGTCCGATCGCGCGCCCAATCAGATTTTCAAAGTCATCGGTATCAAGTCCCCCAAGAGTAAGGTCGAGTGGGGGGTACACAACATCGTCCAGGACATTGTCTACGACAAAAACGAAGACCCCGAAGTCGTCGAGGTCAAGATCAACCCCAAACGCACATCGATCGAGCTTTTCTTGCGGGCCCAAGAATGGCTGCATGCGATCCAGTTCGAGCTCGATACCTCATGGGCAGTCCTGGGCGAGGTGTTTGGGCGATACCAAGAGAAGCTCTTGGGTCTGAACATCAGACGGATTCGATCTAACATTGATGATGTAGATACGTTCGGTAAGGAAGCGGGATTTGTGCCCTGCCGCGTTACCTTCTCCGCCGCCGACGCCGAGTTGCTTAAGTTACTCATCAAGCCGTTGTACGGAGATCGCCCGGAGATCGCGGTACGCGAGTTGGTACAGAACGCAGTTGATGCAGTCCGCGAGCGTAGAGCGCTTGGGCTCGAGAATGACGCCGACCGGCAGCCCCACGTCGAGGTCCAGATAAAAAAACACGAAGACGGCATATGGTCGCTGATCATCGATGATGGTGGAATGGGGATGACCTTTGATACCCTGCAACGCTACTTTCTGAACGCGGGCGCATCGTTTCGTTCTTCAATGGTGTGGAAGAAAAGCTTCCAGGATGACTCAGGTAGATCGGTTGTGCTCCGATCGGGCCGCTTCGGCGTCGGCGCTCTCGCCGCATTTCTGGTTGCTGACGACCCCCGATTGGTGCAACTCCGAGTCACAACGCGACACGTACTGGCGGAACCCGAGCGGGGTCTAACCTTCACGGCATCATTAACTGACCGACCGCTTGCGATCGAGCACGTGGTGCGTGACCAACCGGGTACACGAGTCGAAGTGATCACCACCAGCCCGCCAGCTTTTATGCAGCAGTCAAACAGCGAGAAGCAAGAAGAAAGCCTTGCCGAATCCTGGGATTGGTACTGTCTGGACTGGCCTTCGATTCGCCGAGTCTCGACCATTGGCCAAGAGCTACCACAGTCTGTCAAATTACCGGCGACGGTCGATACGTCGCCCGACGATTATCACTGGCTCACCCCGGAAGATTACCTTCGCGTCGGCTGGACTTATGGCGACGCCCCGGCGCTCGTCTGCAACGGGATTATCATCCAGCGAGAGGCGAGTGGGTTACCAGCGCTTGAGAGCGCGCCCAACATTTCAGCGGGTCATGGCTACAAGGAACCGCCTTCGTTGGCGATGCCCTCGCTCTCCGTCTTTGACAGAGATGGGAAGCTCCCGCTCACCCTGGATCGGCTGAACGTCGATTACGAGCGCATCTCCTTCTTGCCTGAGATAAAGGAGGACGTTTACCGAAATCTCGCAGCTCTTCTTGCGGTAGCCGCACCGAGCGGCCCGCCCAATCCCCGCGCAATGAATGTAACGCCGCCTGAACAGTTGCAGTCCCATCCTGCGATCGATAGCAAGAGCCACGGGATCGGCTGGGTAGCGTCACCTCAGGGGGCGTGCGTCTGGGATCCCACCTTTATGCCTCGTCTCAAAGTCGATCGAGTGGTTTGGGTGAATAGTGACACCGATCTTCGGCGTATTGAAAAACTCATGGGACAGGAAACTCAAGCTTTCGCAGTGGGAGGAAACTCGTACTGGTTTGGACGAGAAAAACTTGGTCTGAAGAGTTTGTCTCGTCGCGGCGCGTTTGTCGATCATTCTGTGGTACCCGAACAGGATGAGCATCGGCTATATCAACTAGCAGAGATTCTTGATTCGTCTCCTTGGCAATTCGCCCACAACACAAGCAAACGCACGGTTCGACGTTTCACGAGGGCCCTCGGAGAGCGGTTTGGGCGGAAAACCCAACGCGAGCTTGCTAGTCACCTACGTGAACGCCTCGAAAATCTTGTTTTAGATTTCGAACAAAGGTCGAGTTTCGATAACTTGGCGCGGACGCGTGAACTACAGCGCTCGCTGATGATGGACACGCAGCAACCAAATCATCTGCGTGCGGCGATCGAGTACTACGATCAAAATGCTGACTACTTAAATCGCAAAGATCTACTTGACGACATCGAGGAAATTTACATGTATGGTGCAATTGACCTACACGAGCCCACAAGTAGGCTCGACATTGGTGAAGCAGAAGAGATGTTTCAACGCCTCACCAACAGCATCTCCACTGATCCGAGAAAAACCTCACGTATCTATCGCGATGTTATTGATTTAATCTACAGGGGCATCAAACGTTCATCGGGGAAATACTGCAGTCGGCCGGTAGCGCAGGCACTAATGACGGTGCGATCGATGCAGCTCCAAGTGCAGTCGAAGTTCGAATTCGAAGGCTCGCTGTCGGACCCGGTTGTTGACCTAAACTCCTTAGACATAACTGGCGCCGGCGACGGGTGGGAGATCGTGGAATACGATGCTAGGAACGCCCCGAGCCCTAGTACGCCGGCGACGATTCTCGGTCAGGTTTGGCAACAATGCATCAAGCTCCCCGTGATCCCGTTTGATCGTGAACAGCGACGGGATGCGCTCGCACACCTTTACAGCGACCCGGCGATGAGCCGCCATCTGCAGCACTGGCAAAGGATCTTCGAGAATGTGCAAGCTTCTTCGAAAGAATGAGAGTTTGCTCGATAAATCTTCTTCTCATTCTTGCCTGCGACGCTGTCAAATTCAGGCCAATCAAAGGTTACCCGCAGGAAGTTCCATCTCCGACTTGCATCCCCACCGAAGCCACCTCAATGCCCAACGGAAGGCTCCCTTCTCGGAAAACTGCCCCACAAACTGCCCCACATGAGCTGAAAAACATGACCTACATGAGTAACATGGGCGTGGCTGTCGAGAGGCCATAACTCTCGTGGACGACTGCAGCAGTTGTTCAGTCAAGACGTTGCGGGAAACCTCAGTAGTGGGCTCATAACCCGGAGGTCGCAGGTTCGAATCCTGCCCCCGCTACTTTCTAAACGATGAAAGGCTCGCCACTTACGGCGGGCCTTTTTTCGTCGACCGCCTCAGTGGTGGCGGCAGGGCTTGTATAGGGCTCGGTTGGGCTTGTCGATCCTGACCGAGCATCGGGATGACTACGCCCCCGATAAAACCGCGAAACCATCGCTGCCCGCCCGCCACATACAGTTAATTGGTTTGAAGTCGTCGCGCATAGTGCTCAGCACCAAAGCATACGCGGGGTTGTGGCTCGCTTGCTGGTTACGGCTTTCCTGAGTGCCTCGAAGCCCCTTGCTCAACTCCACGTCAGCCTGACGCAGCTTGGCCACGATCTGCTCGGGAGAATGTCGCTTCTTCTATCGGAGAATCCTTTCCGGTCGTAAGCCGGTCAGATTCTCTCACTCAGGTCGGAGCAAGATTTCCAGAGGGGGACAAATCGGCGCGTCCGTGTAGCTACATCGACGCCGTGTCGGCTTGATCCATTCGCCTAGCGGACCAATCTCCAGAATCTATAAACGCATCACTTGCGCCGCGCGAACCAAACATTTTTCCCGACGATCTCGTTTTTCTATTGCATGTGGTACAGAGTGACGATATGTTTCCGCGTCACAGGCATGTGCCCGTGTAAAGGAAGTGTCCCGATGACCATCAAGCAACACAACTTGAACCACGCCGAACGCACGCAAGGTGCGGTCCGGCCCGTGTTGCCTGGCGGTCTCGGCCGGCCCGCGTTCTTTGCGGGTCAAGGCAGTCCGGCCAATCGACCCGGGCGAGGTTGTCGCTACCCCGGTGCCGGCATGTCCGGCGTTGCGTTGGCGGCCACCGATACGGCGGGCCGACATACCGACGGGCAGGCCGCCCGACCCGGTACCCTGCTATCCGCCTGAGCGCCCCACCTTCCGACCCGACAACCTAATTCGTCTTCTACCACGACCGATTGGCCCTTGTTTTCAAGTGCTTTTCGCACGCAAGGCCTTGTGGTGCAACGGCAGCACGCCGCCCTCTCAAGGCGGAGCTTGCGGGTTCGAGTCCCGCCAAGGTCACTTTGCCCCGGTCGCGTAGATCAGCGGAAGATCGCCTGCACGACAAGCAGGAAGTCGTTGGTTCGAATCCAACCGTGACCACTCGAACGCAAAGCCCAAAGCCGGAAGCACGACGAAGGAAACCCATGACCAACACGCGATGTAGCTCAACGGCAGAGCACGCCCTTCATACGGGAGAGGTCGCTGGTTCAAATCCAGCCATCGCGACTGACGACGAAAGGACGCGGCGTAGAGGAGCGGAGTCCTCGCGAGAGTCATGTTCTCGAGACCGCGGGTTCGAATCCCGCCGCCGCTACTGACAACCCGACGACGACACGTCCTTCCGCGCCGCTGAAGACGACTTGGTTCGTCTGCGCGGTCGGCGTGCCAAAGCTGCCGCGTAGCTCAACGGCGAGAGCGCCTCGCTCACAACGAGGAGGCTGCCGGTTCGAATCCGGCCGCGGCGATTGGACGGAACGCTGGTTCGCTTAGCCGGCAAAGCGCCCGCGTGAAAAGCGGGAGCCCCAGGTTCGATTCCTGGACCAGCGGCTGCCCCCGGAAGTATGTGGGGGGTTGGACGGAACGCGTGAACGGTTCACGCGAAACGAGTGACGAGTTCTTTGACAAGTGAAGAGCGGATCAATGCAACGACGACGGCCCGCCCCCGGCGCAATCGGGCGCCGGGGGGTCGGCGGGCCGTCGCAACTGACCCGTAGCTCAGTGGCAGAGCGGCCGGCTGATAACCGGCAGGCCGGAGGTTCGAATCCTCCCGGGTCGATTGGCGTGCCACGAGCCGTGTTATAGACGCGCGTCGCGGTAAGGCGGACGACGACGCACGGGGGCTTGGCCCTGCACGGCTCGAAGGTGCTGTAGCTCAGTTGGCCAGAGCGCTTCCCTGTCACGGAAGAGGTCGCGGGTTCGAGGCCCGCCAGTGCCGTTGGATCACCTCGTAGCTCAATCGGAAGAGCCCCGGACTACGAATCCGGCGGTTGCAGGTTCGAGTCCTGCCGGGGTGACTGCGACAACCGGGCCGTAGCTCAACGGCAGAGCGGCCGGCTTTGAACCGGCGGTTGCGGGTTCGACTCCCGCCGGCCTCGTTCATCGGGCACGCCCGTTACTGCCGGTTGATCGCACCTACGACACTCCGTAGCTCAACGGAAGAGCATCGGTTTCCGAAGCCGAAGGCTGCAAGTTCGAGTCTTGCCGGAGTGACTGCTGTCTTACGCCTGATCAGCCGCCGTACCCCAACGGAAGAGGGCACCGACTCAGAATCGGTTCAGTGCAGGTTCGAATCCTGCCGGCGGTATTTGTCGTGTCACCAACGTGTCGCCGTACCCCAACTGGCAGAGGGCCCGGGCCGAGATCCCGGGGGTTGGAGGTTCGAATCCTCCCGGCGATATTCGATTGTCTCGGGGATGTAGCTCAACGGAAGAGCCCCCGCCTTGCAAGCGGGTGATGCGGGTTCGAGTCCCGCCTTCTCCACCGCGTTGATCGCGACAGAGCGGAGCTCGGTCGGCAGAGCGCCCGGCTTGGGACCGGGAGGCCGCAGGTTCGAACCCTGCCGCTCTGATTCCCCCGGAAGTAAGCCGCGAAGCTTGACTGCGCCCCGGGGTTGATGGTGGCGGAAGCCGAAGTGGCCGAGGTGCCGGGCGGTGAACCCGGCGGAAGCGGGTTCGAGTCCCGTCCGTCACCCTTGCCTAGCCATGGGAGGTTGCGCGTCGTCCGCGTGACTCACCACACCATCGCCAGGGTGTAGCTCAGCCGGCCAGAGCGCCCCGTTCGGATCGGGGAGGTCGCAGGTTCGAGTCCTGCTGCCCTGACTTGATCACTTTCCATTTGAAAGGAGGTGCCCCGTGCATCCACACAACGAGACGTACGACGAGTTCTATTTTTGAGGTCACCAGCAAGCGAAGGAAAGGGTTCCCGTCCGAAACGAACGTCAAGCGCGGCAACCGGGTCGTGCACGGCAACAAGGAGTTGATCGAGAAGCTCGGGCGCAACGACCGCTGCCCCTGCGGTTCCGGCAAGTCCTTTCAAGAAGTGCTGCATGAAGACGGGCCGGTACGACGGCGTTAACCGTGACTACTACTTTTAAGGAATGATTCGCTCGGAGCGGCAGGATGCAGACCCTCCGCGTCGTGAGCTCACGATGGCCGAGCGCCGGACTTCCAATCCGGAGGCCGCCGGTTCGATTCCGGCACGACGCATTGAACACCAAGAAGAAACACGAGAACGTAGAAAGGAAGCGAGGTGTGACATGGGTTGCACGATGATGGAAGGCGTGCCGGTCTGGGGCGTGCCAGATGCGCAGGCCGTGCGTCAGATCCAGACCTGCCTGGCCGACAAGGACGCGGCGGCCGGGGCACTGATGGGTGACCACCACGTCGGCTACGCGATGCCGATCGGCGGCGTGGTGGCGTACCACGGCATGGTCTCGCCGTCCGGCGTGGGCTACGACATCGCCTGCGGCAACAAGGCCGTCCGCCTCGACCTCAAGGCCGATGACGTCAAGCGCGGCATCGGCAAGATCATGGACCTGATCTACCGGGAGATCTCATTCGGCGTCGGCCGGAAGAACCAGGAGGACGTCGACCACGAACTGTTCGATGACGAAGCA
Source organism: Phycisphaera sp. (assembly GCA_028285385.1). GTDB lineage: Bacteria > Planctomycetota > Phycisphaerae > Phycisphaerales > Phycisphaeraceae > CAZIXN01. The sequence continues at coordinate 26,346 of JANQPR010000030.1, read as the reverse complement.
TGGGGCCTCGTCGATGGCCTGCGCATCCGCGTCCGCGGCGCACAGAACCTCAAAGAGTTGGCCCGTAAGCAGCTCGGTACCGTCGGCTCGGGTAACCACTACGTCGACCTGTTCGTGGACGAGCAAGACCGCGTGTGGTGCGGCGTGCACTTTGGCTCCCGCGGCCTCGGCCACCGGCTCGCGAAGTTCTTTGTGGAGAAAGGCGGTGGCACGGACGGCATGCACGTCGCGCCGGTACTGTTCCACGAGCACTCCCACCTGGGCGAGTCGTACCTGCGGTGCATGCACCTGGCGGGGCGCTACGCCTATGCGGGCCGCGACTGGGTGTGCCAGAAGGTCGCCCGGCTCCTCAAGACGAAGATCGTGGAGGAGGTTCACAACCACCACAACTTCGCCTGGAAGGAAACCCAAGAGATCGACGGCCACGAGCTCGAAGTCTGGGTCGTCCGCAAGGGCGCGACGCCGGCGTTCCCGGGGCAACGCGGGTTTGTCGGCGGGTCGATGGGCGACATCTCGGTCGTCCTCGAGGGGGTCGAGAGCGAGGACGGCGTCAAGACGCTGCACTCGACCGTCCACGGCGCCGGGCGGGTGATGAGCCGGACCCAGGCCGCAGGCAAGAAGCGCTGGGACAAGAAGGCCGGAGGTTTTGTTCGCAAGACCGAAGGCCAGATCACCCCGGCGATGATGAAGGCCTGGGTCAAGAAGGCCGGTGTCGAGCTTCGCGGCGCCGGCACCGACGAGTCGCCGCACTGCTACAAGCGCCTCCCCGAGGTGCTCGCGGCCCACGGCGACACCGTGCGCATTGTCCACACGCTCACGCCGATCGGTGTGGCGATGGCGGGCGAGGACGAGCTCGACCCCTACAAGGACTGAGCCCGGCCGGCGTGTTGGTTTCAAATGCTTTTTCTCTCCTACCCGGCTCCGACACGTGAGGTGCGTGTCGGGTCGGTTCTCCCAGCCCTCGGGAACCAAACCTGTCTGCCTGATCGGGGCGGCGGGCACGCGAACGCGTGATAGGGGGAACCCGGCTCGGCTGAGCGGCGTGGCAGCGCCGCAACGATGCCGACCCGCCCGGGGAGGGATCAGCGCCGTGGCAGGCGTGAAACCCTTAGCAGCCAAGGGCCTTGAGCCGTGGTGCCACCCACGGAGTGCGGGCCCGCGGAACCTGCGGATTGGGATGCCTATCGCAGGAACCGATCGACCACTCTAGAAACCCGGAGGCAGCTCTCTGAGCGCCGGGTTGTGGTCCTGGGAAAGCGCGGGAGACCGCGCAAGGCGTCACTGCACGAGTCTGGAAGTGCCTACGGCGGCAGGGGAAACCCGGCCGCGCCTGCCCGAAAGGGATCGGCGGCGGACGTCCCAGGCGTCCAAAACGGATGGGAGCGGTGTCGGGGTCGGCCAACCTTCGACACCTACCTCAGAACAGCCGTGCAGGACCTGCGTGCTGTTGCGTGCGGCCAACACCGCAACAACAGGGGCAAAGTCGGTGCAGGGGCTAACCACCCCGTGTGCAGCGTTCGGCGGGTCAGACCCGCCGGGCGATCACCGGCAAGAAGGCAAGAACTTGCGCTAAAGCCTTTTTTTCTGAAACGGTAGCTCAAACAGGCAGAGCAGCCGGCTCTTAACCGGCAGGTTGTGGGATCGTGGCCCACCCGTTTCATTCCAAGTTGGTTGTCGATCTGTGGCGTCGACCCCGTAGCTCGATCGGCAGAGCAGCGGACTTTTAATCCGTTGGGTGTGGGTTCGAATCCCACGGGGGTCACTTACTCCAGCGCTGGTGTGGCTGAGTGGCTCAAGCGCCGTACTCGTAATACGGATCACGCCGGTTCGAATCCGGCCGCCAGCTTCTCCTTGGTCTCCGGATCTCTCGCAAGCGATGGCGCATGACCAAACTGCTCGCCGCCGCCACGCACGCCCCTTCCGGGGTGCCCCGTCGCTTAACCGGAAGAGCACCCGTCTTCTAAACGGGATGGTGCGGGTTCGAGTCCCGCCGGGGCGGTTGATAGCCGTGAAACACGGTGGCCCAAGTACCACTAACGGCAAGAACAGATTCGACGCGGCATCAAAAAGACCGAAGCCATCGAGGCGAACACAAGACAGGAAGCCGGCTCAGGCACGATCGTGATCCGCCAATCGACCGAACCGGGGGAGAGCCGAGTAACGTTAGTAGAACTACCTCCGCCACCGACGCCCAGGAAGTTATCGAATCCAATCGTATGAGCGCCGATGGCAAGACTCCTCATCGTGGGACCGTTGGCCTCCTGCCTGACGCCGTCGATCGTGAAAAAGATGAACTGGTCAACTCGCGACGGATTGTCATTGAACTGAAGGACCGATTCCGCCACGAAGGACAGTTCGGCGGGTTGGTCGAGGATAAAGCTGTAAGTCCACTCGTATGAAGACGAGGTCCCCGGGCTGTTCAAATTGATGGCCTCGACATTCGAAACAAACTCGTAAGTCAAGCTGCCTTCGCCGGGGCCGCTCCAGGTCGCGTTCGCCGTAGCGTCCGACTGAATCGATCCGTTGATACTGGAGAAACTCGACGAAACCGACGAGTCCAACGGAAGGATCACGGCCCCTTGGGAATCGGTGTCGGTATCCGAGTCGAGGGTGTTGTTGGTCGGCACGCGGACATTGGTGGCCGTCGTCAGGCTCGAGCCCACCGGATCGATAGCCGCCATGGCGGAGCTAACCGATGTCAAACAAACCACCACCGCGACAGAAGCAAAGCATAGACAGCGCATGAAACTCCTCCTTGACCAAAATACGGTTCTGGGATGAACCAACGGCCACCCGAAATCGCCGCGGTGGGCACGCAGTGACGGGTACGACATCGCGCCGCGTCCGACTCGACCATAAAGCCATCATGTCGGAGTTGTCAACGAAAATATTCGGTCACTTCGGTCCAAATGCACCGCAGCACAACGGTAGTGCGGCTCCCTGTTAAGGAGCGGGTTGCGGGTTCGACTCCTGCCGGTGCAGCTATGCTTGGGATCGCATTGTCTGCGCGTGTAGCTCAATCGGTAGAGCGGCGGATTCCAAATCCGCAAGGTAGAGGTTCGAGTCCTTTCGCGCGTGTTAACCGTACGGCTCGTCCGGCGGCGTCACCCGCTTCGCTTTGCGATCAGCGGTCGGCGTTCCGCGACACGGGTTCTGCCGGGCTGTACGGGGGCGTCAGTAGCTCAACAGGAAGAGCGCTGGGACCGTTATCCCGGAGACACCGGTTCGACTCCGGTCTGACATCAACCAGTAGCTCAGTCGGTTAGAGCAACGGACGATGAATCCGTCGGTCGCAGGTTCGATTCCTGCCTGGAACGGCAAGGGTTTGCCCACCCTCGGGGTTCGAATCCCCCTCCTTGGACGCGAGTAGCGTCTGCCCTCGACGTGGGTCCGGCGTGGCCCGACCGGCGCGGCGGGTCGGCGTGTGGCGGCCGTGGTTTTCGGAATCACGGTGGTCGTGCGACCGGCACCGGCGACTCGGCTCTGCGGCCGGGCGGATCCCGCCGGGGCAAAGCGTGGGGCCATCGCGGCCCAAACGGTGAACCGGCCCGGCGCGCCGACCGCACTCCGCGGGGGTGAGGCGGCGGCGCGTCCCGGCCGGTTCACGACGGCGCTCCCTGCCCCGGCTCAAGCCCGGCCCCGCCGCCGACCCGGCGTCGCGCCACCCGGCGCCGCGACCGGCCCACGTCATTTTCGTCTTCGATCGATTCCTTCTGTCGCTGTGGTGTTCACGGCGGTGTGTCTCTCACCGGCTTTCCTAGAGAAAGGAGCCAAGACCATGTTTGCGAAGACTCGTATCCGTAAGCACGAAGTCGGCCTGTGGTTCCGCCACGGCGACTTCAAGCAGGTGCTGACCCCCGGGGCCTACCGGCTGCCTTGGCGTCGGCTGCGCAAGGACCGCGTCGAGGTGGTCGACCGGACCCAGACCAAGTTTGATCACAAGCTCCTCGAGGTGCTCGTGCGTGAGCCGGCGCTGCTCGAGAAGCTGCGCGTGGTCGACCTCAAGGACGACGAGCGGGCGCTCGTGTGGAAAGACGGCCGGCTCGGCTGGGTCCTCGGCCCGGGACGGCATGTGTTCTGGGACGGCCCGGCCGAGCTTGAAGTCGAGACGTTCAACGTCAACGACTTCGCCTTCACGCACCTGAAGATCGAGGCGATTCTCGGCTTCCGCGGCGGGGCGAACTTCCTCGACGGCGTCCGCGTCGAGGCGCACGAGCGCGTGCTCCTGTTCCGGGAGGGCGGGCTGGTCAGCGAGCTCGGCCCGGGGCTGCACGTGTACTGGAAGCACGCCGGCAAGATCACGTGGAAGTCGGTCGACCTGCGCGAGCAGGTGGCCGACGTGGCGGGTCAGGAGATCATGACGGCGGACAAGGTGACGCTGCGGATCAACCTGGTCGTGTCGTACCGCGTGGCCGAGGTGCGCAAGGCCGTTGAGACGGTCGCCGACTACACCCAGGCGCTGTACCGGGAGGCGCAGCTCGCATTGCGGGAAGCGGTCGGCGGGCGGGCGCTCGACAAGCTGCTGGCCGACAAGGACGCGGTCGGCGGTGAGGTGCGCAACGCGCTGTTGAAGCGTGCGGCCGAGTTCGGCGTCGAGGTGCTGGGCGTTGGCTTGCGGGACGTGATCCTGCCGGGCGACATGAAGGCGATCCTCAACGAGGTGATCCTCGCCCAGAAGCAGGCCGAAGCCAACCTGATCCGTCGGCGCGAAGAGACCGCCGCCGCCCGGAGCCAGGCGAACACGGCCAAGCTCCTCGCGGATAACCCGGTGCTCGCCCGAATGAAGGAACTCGAGGCGCTGCAGGACGTGCTCCGGGGCACGAAGGCGACGTTCGTGCTCGGCCAGGGCGACCTGCTCGGGCAGGTGCGAAGCCTGACGGCCACGGAAGACAAGCCGGGCTGCGTACTCGATGAACTCAACGAGTCCAACGAGGCGTAGCCGGTGCTTCAACACGGACCTTGTGAAAACTCAGCGGCGTCGCGGTCTATCGACCCCGACGCCGATTCATGCGGCCGGAGTTCGCCGGCAGAACGCCGCCCCGCCACGGCGGAGGAGCAGGTTCGATTCCTGTCGGCCGCATTGCTCGAATCCCCCTTTCCCTCTCACTCAAGGAGACCCGATGGAACCCAGTACCCCCTCGAAGCATGGAAGCGTCGGCCTGCGCTGACGCTGAACATTCGCACTTCCCTGAAAGGACATGTCATGGACAACGACATGCTGATCGAGAAGTTCGCCCGTGTGGGCGCCCGCGCTGTGATCACCCCGCCCCAGCGGCATTTGTGGTGGCAGCGCACCGGCGCCCTGAGCATCGACATCGGACAGGACCGTCGTGGTGAGTTTTTCAACCTGACGGCCGCCCCGGACCGGCTGGAACGCGTCGACGTCACCGACGTGCGTCCCCGTGAGCGGCACCTGCTGCTGCAAGTAGACCACCGCGACTCGACCGAAGGCCGGCAGAAGTTCCTCTGCGGTCACGACGAGCGCCACTGGTTCGTGGCGGCGGTGCCCGAAGCGGCCCGCGCTTCCAACGTCCGGACCGCGATGCAGGCCCTCAAGCCCAATGCCGTAAACGACGCCGAAGCCCGCGTCGGGCTCAAGGCGCGGGACGGCAGACGACGCAAGAACCGCGCGTTCGTGCGTCAGGGTGAATGGTTCTTCATCCCTCGTCCCGATGCGAACATCGACCCCCGTCTGATCCTCCGCAACGAGCCGCTCTCGCGCGGCGCGGGGAGCAAGCCGCACTGGGTCGATGAGTTGGTGCGTCACGGCGGCGAGACGGTCTACGTCAGCCGCCAACACCCGACCGGCCTGACCGGTGACAAGTACCGCGATTGGATGCGTCGCAACCCCGACCAGGCCCGCCGTGAGCGGTTCCAGGTCATGCGTCGCAACCCCAAGTTGCTTGTGCGAGGCAAGGTGCGTCACCCCGACCACAAGACCATCCGGCTCAACGGGTGGTGCGAGGTCGTGATGAACACCGAGCCCGAGGCCCGGGCGATGCGCCACGTGGCGTTTCTCGACTGACCCTAACCCGTGCGGCCGGAAAGGTGCCGGCCGCACGATTTCCGTCGCGTTGATCCGCTCTTCAACGTGGCCGGGTGGCTGAATGGTAAAGGCGGCGCGCTGCAACCGCGCCAGATGCGGGTTCGATTCCCGCTCCGGCCTCTTGACTTGGAAGGTGAACGGCGGGCCGGCCGCCGCTCCGGTTGCTAGCCGGATGGGGCGCACGAGCGCCTGTGGATCGTGCCCACCGCCTTCCGCTTGAAAAGGAGCGCAAGCCGTGCCTGTTCAGTACTCGTGACAACGCCCCGTTGGTCGAATGGCGAGACGCCGGCCTTTCAAGCCGGAGGACCGGGATCGAAACCCGGACGGGGTATTGACCCTGCTCGCGTTGGAGCGAGCGGCATTCCGGAAGGTGAAGCCCGCCGTCGGGGCGGCCCCCGTCTCGAAAACGGGTGGAGCGTACGCCGCTTGGGGTTCGAGTCCTCCGCCTTCCGCTACGCCTGACCGGAAAGTCTTCACTGCAAACGCGACATTGGCGGGAAGACTTTCCGGCGCGGGGCAGCTTGGGCACCGGCGAGCCCAGCTGGCTGTAAACCAGCCGCCGAAAGGCTGTGGCGGTTCGACTCCGTCCTGTCCCACTTGGAATGCAAGCAAGCCCTCAGGTGCAACGGGATGCACGCCGGACTCTGAATCCGGAGGTGCCCGGTTCGAGTCCGGGGAGGGCCGTTGAACACGAGCAGACCGGTCAAGAGAGCGCCAACATGATTCCGCCGCACAACACGATCCGGATTGGCCAGCTTGCTAAACGCTTCGGCGTCTCGCCCGAGTCGCTGCGCGTGTGGGAACGTCAAGGCTTGATCCCGCCGGCTCACCGCACGCCGGGCGGACACCGGCGATATGGCGCCGTTCACATCCGCGCGTTACGCGCTTTGATGTCCGATGCGCGGGCGTTGCACTTCGAAGCGTCCTAGCTCTCGCACCGTCGCCTGACCTGCTTCGGTGACCGGCTTTCATCCTGGCAATGAAGGCTCGTATCGGGCTCGCCGCGCGCTCCCGATACACCACATTCTGCCTCATTCGGCCGCGCCCTCAGATCCGGAAAACGACGCAAAATCAAGTGCAATCAGAGATTACGCGATCATCCGGTTGCGTCTTACAACCCGGAGGTCGCAGGTTCGAATCCTGCCCCCGCTACTTTGCAACCCACGAAAGGCCCGTCACTTACGGCGGGCCTTCTTCTCTGGACGACCTGAGATCAACTAGCAGGGTTTGTATAGGGCTCGGTTGGGTTCGTTGCCACGGGCAGTGGCGTGCGGACAATCTAGGCCAAGGGAAGCGCGGAGCCAGCTACCCGTTCACGCACGGCCGTTCTCCGAGGACCCAAGCCTTTAAGTCTGTTGACCGAGACCAAGACCGGGACAAGTGGGAGGTCCAAACCCGGAAACGGCGTCGGGACCAGGCAGGTCGTTGTTGCTGTCTTGCCGTCGACGGATGTTCAGAAAAGCAATCGAAGGCAGTCACTTTGAAAACTCGAGGGCATGACAACTCCCTTGAAGCAGCAGTCAAGCCTGCAAATCAATTTTATGCGCCACGACGTGGGCTTCGTACATTCGAAAACCAATATCGCAATAGACGCAATTTCTGCACAAAGTCACGGTAGGTTGTCTGTGATGACTAAACCCCAGTACACACTCATCTTAACGAACTGGCAGTCAATCGACAGAAGAGTTGTCCAGGCTTCAGACGACCAAGCCAAACAAGCCTAGTAACACGCCGGCCTTGGGCGTGTGGGGTGTTTCGGTGGACGATCCGGCTCACCCTCGCTCACCGTCATCGAAATCATGGAACAGGTGTTTCGTTGAACACGCGCCCAACGCAGTACCTCGGGATTGATAGCGGCTTCGAGATCGATCTCACCCGACGTCGCTATTTACCCCCCGAGTCGAGAGGCGGCAAGCTTGGAATAGGGTGAGAAAGAAGCCCGCGCTCGACTCGGTGGCTGCAAGACCCGTCAAGATGATTCGTGGCTTACGGCGCGTTGCCAAGAGGAATCAAGTATGACCAGTTGGTTCGCCCACGCGGCTTGTCTGCTTCTTTACTCGACATCGATGATGGCTCAAGACCCGTCGGCACTCGACCGCGCCTGGTACATCGCGAACTTTGATCTCGTCTGGGACGAAGCTCCGACAACCTGGAGTTCTGCAGCGTTCAACGGCAACGGACGGTTGGGCACCACGATCAGATTACATTCCGACGGTTCCTTGCGGTTCGACATCGGTGACACGTACATCTACAACGGGACCGATCGCACGCCGATCGGTGTCTTCTTAGTGCGGCCATCGGGCGAGGTGCTCGGCTTTTCGATGCGACAGTCCCTGTATCGCTCGGAAGTGACCGGCAGACTCGAAACCAGCAAGGGCAGTGTTGCGTTTCATATGTTTACAGATGCAAATGCTGACGTCTGCGACGTTCATTTCGAGACTACGGGTCGCGAGTCACTTTCGTTTCGGCACCTACGGATGCCCGGGGCGAGTTCGCGAGGGATCTGGAACGATCTTGGAGAGATTGAAGAACTCCGCGAAGCAAGATGGGACCTTGCTTCACCTGCCGTCCATGATGCCCTTGACGATCTACCTACGACGCGTCAGTTGGCCGATGAGGAGCACGGCACGGCTGGCGATTCAACTTTTCGGAGTGTGCCGTTCAACGATGAGCAGGGGTATGTCCTGCAATATCGGTTTCGGGCAGACAATGGTTCTGCGCGATTGCTCTGGACAACAGAGCCATATTCTGAACCTGTTTCTCACCGCATGCTCAAGTCAGCCGACCTGATTGCAGAACGTGCCGCTCATCCGCGCGACGATCGCCTTGCGGCGCATTACTCGGTCTGGGAAAAGTACTTCGCGAGTTCGTACGTTTCGCTGCCCGACAAGCGCATCGAAGCGAATCATTGGGTGAGTCTCTACAAGATTCGGGCGGCGGCCCGGCCGGGCTCGGTGCCGATTGACTTGATGGGGCCGTGGTTTCGCTCGACCCCCTGGCCTCGGATGTGGCTTAATCTTAACCTCCAAATTACGTACCCGTTCACGTGGGAATCGAATCAGCTTGATGTCGCGCGCACCCTCTTCGACTACATCGATACTCATCAGCAACATTTCATCGATGCCGTTCCGGAAGAACACCGGGCAGACGGCGCGTCGTGCGGGCGGACATGGGCACCGTTTGCGGGGACAGAGTTCAAATATGAGTACGGCAACTTTCTGTGGTTGATGCACAACTACAGCCGTTTCCTTGAGTACTTCCCTGACGAAGAGCGCAGGAAAGAACGCTACTACCCCATGCTGAAACGAGGCGTCAACTTTGTCCTCGCGAATCTGGTTGAGGGGGAAGACGGCCGGCTGCATTTTCCGCCGGACATCTCGCCGGAGTATCAAGCCGGGGTATCGCACTCCGACAAAATCCTAGACACCAACTACAACATCGCGTTGATGAAGTGGGCTCTTGGCGAGGCGATATGGCACGCGGAACGTTACGAAGACACCTCCGGAGAGGTCGCGCGGTACCGAGACGCCAACCGTCGGCTCGTCGGCCTACTTGTTGACCCCGAAACAGGTCTAATGGTGGGTCAGGGCTACACCATGGATTGGATGCACCGGCACTTCTCGCATCTGGTCGCCTTCTATCCACTTGGCCTACTTAGCGTGGATCGGCCATCAGACCGTGCACTGGTCGAGAAATCAATCGAGCGGTGGCTTGATCGGCCGCAGTGGGGCTGGGGGTTCAAGGGGTACACCTACACGGCCGCAACGAAGATGTACGCGAGGCTCGGTGACGGTGATCGCGGGTTGGCCGCTTTGCAGCAGTACTTCAACGAGTTCCCGCAGCCGAACACCTTCTACCGCGAAACCGGGCCGGTGATCGAAACGCCGCTGCACGCGGCTTCGGCGGCGCTGGAGTTGGCGACCGTACAGTCGTTCCACTCACCCTCGGAGCCGAATACCGTGCGGGTATTCACGTCCGTTCCGACGGCTTGGGCCGATGTGATCTTCAACGGGCTCAGGATCGCGGGTGGGCACGAGGTAAGCGGGATCTACCGCGATGAGCGGGTGGAGTCGATCACACTGATCGCCGGGACGAGCGGAATGCTGCGTGTGGTCTACCCGGGGGAACGGCTCCCGAGCACATCCGGGGTTTCTTCTGAGATTGGACGGCATCAAGTGCTCATGCTCGACGTGAATGCTGGCGAGACCGTTCGGATCGGGTCCCGCGAAGTTCGCGACGCGTCATCTGTTGTCGAGGGCGCCAATGGGCTATCGCATCACTTCGGGCTGAACTAAACTGACTACAGGTTATCTCCGGTGTGAAGCACCATCGGCGGTATGAGCGCGGGAAGGAAGCCGAGCAGTCTCCAACGAACGTGTCTCCACGACTCACTCGATGTCGGAGAGTGATCGCTGGACGTAGGCAAGAAATGCGCCTCCGACGACGATGAGCCACGTCTCAACGATTTTTGCATCACCAAAGTTGCTGGTCACTAGCAGTCATGTGTGTGCCCACACGCGGCAAAGAGTCGTGGGGCTCCGCTCTTCCTGAGCTGACACGAAAACGCCGGCTGGGGACCACCCCCAGCCGACGCTGGATGGTTCCGAGGATGAAGAGGTGTTGAATCAAGCGCGACGTCGGGACATGGCGAGCCCACCGAGGCCGAACAGTGCACAGGCGGCGGCAGGTTCGGGCACGGCACTGCCATCGAAACTCGGAGCGCTCGTCGAACCCCAGTTCTGCAGGACGCCGTCGAGTTCGTTCTGGTCGACGGTGCCGTCGAATGGCCCGCCCCCGACGAGCGCGGCCTCGTCGCCCGTGAATGTTCCGGTTCCCCAGTTCTGAAGGACGATGTCGAGGTCGCCTTGCTCGACCTGTCCGCTCACGTCGTAGTCGCCGGTGATCACACCTACCCCCACCACGGTGGACTCGATCTTGAAGTTGTCGATCCGCAGGTCTGATTGATCGTTGCCAGTACGGATCACGAAGAAGCCTTCGCTGAAGTCAAACAGAGCGTCGCCGGGGTCGTCAAGGTCGTCCACGTCGAGCGACGTCGTTGTGACGCCGTTGATCTCCACCGTGTACAGCGTGCGGTCGTTCGCGGTGCGTTCCGCGCTGAGGAGGACCTGATAGATCTCGTCGATCAAGAGCCCGTTTTCGGCATCCACCGCATTCGTCACATCGTTAGGACCTTCGAAATCCCGGAGGCCTGAACCACCGGCCATGAGGTCGTTGGTATCCGGGCTGGGGTCTTGGCGGATACGGACCGAAGTGTTGCCGGTCGACGATGCGCCGTCGATCCCCACGCTGGCGAACGCGCCGTAGCCGCTGCTATCGAAGAAACCGAACCGGAACCCCGAGCCATTGCCTCCAGTCGGCGGGCCCAGAGGGTTGTCAAACAGGACCAGGTCGAAGGTTGCGGTCAGCGTGTCGCCCGAGCCGAGCGTCAGCAACGGATCACTCGCGAAGTTCGCGCGGATCCCTCCGAATGCGCCATTCTTGCTGGCCTCCAACCAGTCGCCGCTGGTCAACGGCGTGCCGAAAACAATGAGGTCGTCCGGCCCGCCGACGCGGACTTGGCTGGCCGAGTTGCTGATCGGGGTCCAAGCCACATCCAGCGGGTCGTCGAGATCGTCGGCCGGCGTGACCGCGACCTCGGGAACGATCTCATCGAACGTGTCGTCGATGACCACGGTGTTCGCCCATGCGGGCCCCGAAAGCGTCGCGGCGATAAGCAGAGGGACGGATCGGATGGGCGTTTCGAGAATCAAAGACATGGTTTCCTCCTGGGTGACACCGAACACGGATAGGGCGAGACGACCGCGACCAGGACTCGTCGTGCGACGGGCGGCCGGAGTTCTCGTTACTCCGGAGAAAGTACCGCAGGCGTCGGTTTGTGGTTCGTTTTTAGCGTTATACTTTTTTGATGGAGCGCAATCGAACCCGCTTTTCGACACCGCTGATTGTGCTGGCGATCCCTCCCATCAGCGGCCATAACCGCCGGATTCTCAACGGCATCGCCCAGTTCAGCACCGAGCACGCCCGCTGGTCTTTCCGGTTCAGCCCTTGGGCCCACTACGCGGACCCGCCGGACCTCTCTCAAGCGCACGGGGTGATTGCGCTGGTCGCGGTCGAGCGGGTTGCCCGTGCGATCGCCAAGAGCGGGCTGCCGGTCGTCAACGTCGGGGCGAGCGAAATCGAGGGCCTGGCGCTGCCAACGATCCAGTGTGATCACGTCGCGGTCGGCCGGATGGCGGCGCACGAGTACGTCCAGCGCGGTTTTGAGTATCTCGGCTGCGTCGGGGAGTCGCAGCGTGAGTTCGTCAAGCCACGGTTGCGTGGATTCAACGAGTACGCCGAGGCCCACCGTCGGCAGGTGTTTCGGTTTGACCTGCCGGAAGAGGACCTGACATCCGACACGATCCAGGAGTTGGGCCAGTGGCTGCGGGAACTACCGAAGCCCATCGGGGTCTTCGTGCAGAACGACCTTAAGGCTCAGGGCGTCTTAGATGCCTGTCGGCAGTTTCGCGTTCGCGTCCCGGAGGACGTCGCGGTGATCGGCGTAGACGACGACGAGGTGTTGTGCGGACTGACGGCACCACCACTCTCGAGCATCGAACTCGACTCGGAGCTAATGGGCTACGAGTCCGCGCGGTTGCTGCATCAGATGATGTCCGGGGACACGAACCTAGGGACACGGCGGATGGTGCCGCCGGTCCGCGTGGTGACCCGCCACTCGTCCGATGTGTTCGCGATCGACAACAAACACGTGGTTGATGCGCTTCAGTTCATCCGTGACCACGCGGATGAAGGCATCGACATCCGCGACGTGCTCGACGCGGTGCCCGTGTCCCGCCGTTGGCTTGAGATCCAGTTCACGCGGCTGCTGGGCCGCACGCCGGCCGAAGAACTCCGCCGGGTTCGCATTGACCGGGCGAAACTCCTGCTCCGAAACTCATCAATGTCGATCCTCGATGTTTCGATCCGCTCCGGTTTCACGAGCCAGAGCACCTTTGCCGTCAGCTTCAAGCGCGAAGTGGGGTGCTCGCCATCGACCTACCGCAGCGACGTCCACCGCAAAGTCACTTGATCCGGAGCAAACACAGACATGACGTCGTGGCGCAGGCGTTACCAACGCAGCGGCTCGGCCGCGGTGAGCGCAGGCACGGCAAGCGTACTGCCTACGCCCCACGTCAGCTTGAGCCCATCCGAATCACGCTCCCAACGGGGCGCGGGGGAAACCGCCTCGTCTGCGTGAAGGACTTCGATCGTCCACCCGACCTCAGCCAAGACGGATGCCATCGACGAACACTGTGGCTCTCCCTTGTAGAGAATCAGGTCGATGGCAACGGTTCCATCCGCGACGACAGACGCGCCATAGTGAATCGGCCGACCGTCCCAGACCCCTGGCACCCCGTGAAGCACGGCCTTCCAACAACCGGCTTGCAGAGCGAAACGATCACACCCCAAGTCTTCGACCATTGCGTCGGCCGCGGTCAACTCGAGTCGAACGGCCAGTTCGCGGAACGCAAACCGCCCGCCTTCGGGCTGCCCGAGGATTGGGTGATGATCTCCGGTGCCGATGGCCGGGCCCGCGGTCGCCAAGACCCGCCTCCCCTGTTGGTTCATTCGGAATCGGACGGCCGAGAAGTCCGCGCCGTCTTTGAGGGCGCGCAGCCGAAGAACGGCGACGCCCTCGCTGGCGTCGCGGGTCCGGGTCGGCCAGTAGCCCAAGAGGGAGCGCCGTTGCACCCAACCGAAGCTGTGATTGACACTTCCTAAGCAGGCGTCCTCTCCAAACCACGTCGTGCCGACGGTCTGTTCTCCGTCGGGATGTGCCTGGTAGACCCGTCGAAAACAACGCTCGCCATCACTCTGCGCCGACAAGAATCTCTCGCGAAGACCGTTGGGGCACGCGACGACCGGCGCGGTGCTGTATCGCTCCGGCGGCACGAACCACGGCCCCTTCGCATCGGACTCCGAGCCGGCGTTGCGATCGCGGGGCATGACGGCTCGAAGCGGGATACCCACCGCGCCCGAAAGATAAGAGGCGATCCAAGGTTCCAATAAGTCCGAGTATGCGCGGCTGTGAGGGCCGGCCCACTGCTGCGTGGGCGGGTGGAAGTGCTCCGCAATCATCTGCCAGAGTACTCGGTGCAACTCGCGCGCCAGCGCGAGGGCCTGGTCGTCATGGACCACCGCACACAGGCGGTCCAACTCGACGAGCGCCACCACCGTGTACGTCGGGCTATTGAACTCGGCAAACCGTCCTTCCGGGCCGGCGAGGTCGCGAACCGCACGGAGTCGGTCGCGCCCGAACCGGACGAGCAACGGATCGTCTACCAGTTCACCCACCGCAAGCGTGACGAGCGCGCCCAGGATCGCGATGTTGGTGTAGTCCGGCCCCGTGTTGCGGCGAAAGATCGCCCAAGCAGCATGACGGGCCGCAGTGGTGGTCAATCGGCACGTCTCGTCGGTCATCGCGTCCCCGAAGCATGCCAACGCATGGACCAGTCGGGCGCCGCAGAAGTCCGCCCAGTTCAGGTCCGGCGGGTCCATCTCGGCAAGCGGTTCTTCAAGGGTCCACGGCCAGACGCCAAACGTCGGGCTGGTGGGTTCCACGTCTTGAAGCTCGACCACCGCTCTGATGATGTGCTCGGCCCGCGCGATCTCATTCGCCGACCCGCCGTCCAACAATGCCAAGGCGTAGTCCAACGACTCACGCGTCTGGTGAACCCAGGTTCCGTCGGCGTGGCTGGAGTGATAGCCGAGGCTCTTTGCACGCTCCCCAACCAGCATGTGGGATTCATCGAAGTTGGACCCGCACCGTGCCAAGAATGCCCGGTGCGCATCCAAGTCATCGGCGATCAAAGTTTGAGGAGTCGCGGTTCGCGACATCAGAAGAGTTCCCGGGACTAAAGCGTCGTCAAGTTCGGAGCAGCGCCTTTCCCGGGTTACCGCTCGCCCTTGTCAAGCCGGATCCAGAGCCCGGTGGGCGGGTCGGCGTCTTCGTCAAGCATCAACTGAGAAGCCGCCTCATTGTCGTGGAAGCTGCCAACCAACTGCTCGATGATGTCGTCGACTTCTTTGTTCGGCGTACGACCCACACTGCCGTCGCTGTGCACGGAGTTGACCCCGTTTTCGTGGCGATTGACCACCGAGTTCTGGAAGGCCACCGCGTCCGACAGGATCGCCTTGCGTTCCATGAAGTATTGCTCGTTGATGTTGGGGAAGAGCACCCGGCCGCCAAGCGTCTCGTAGGGCTTAAGGAACTGCCACACACGCATGGGGCGGCAGTCATAACCGCTGCGCGTGGGCTGGAGCTTGTCACCCGCGGGGTCGAGCAAGATCCCGCCCTTGAGCCGCCACGGGTTTCTCTCCGTGTTGTACTGCCGCCCTTCGTTTTGCTCCGACGGGCAGTAGACCGCCTCCGGTGCCCCAAGAAAGCCCTCCTCGTTGAGCAGGCCCTGCGTAATCGCCACCCCGGGGCCCCCCGTCCGGAAGTAAAGGAAGTAGGTGCTCCGCTTGGTCGTGCTGTCGTAGCCAATCGGGATTGCGCCTCCGTGGTCCGCGGCATACGCCATATTGGCGACGCCCATTTGACGGAGGTTGCTCGAGCACGCCGCTGACCGGGCGGTTTCCCGCGCGGCGCCCAGGGCAGGCAAGAGGATGCCGATCAGCAACGCGATGATCGAGATGACCACCAGCAGTTCGATAAGCGTGAAGGCGGAACGAGGGGAAGCAGCCATGGTCCGAGGCTCCTGACGAAAGGGCCCGAGTGCGGTGTGTCTTGGCTCGCGCACGCGCCTGACGCGGCGTGCAAACAAGGGAGCCGAGTTTCCCGCGCTGAGCTGAGATCGAAGGTCTCGCTCACCCGTTGGGGCGAGCGAGAGGCGTTTGGAGGAAGTCCGGGGTCAGCGACCGGCCCGACGACGGACCAGCATCAGTCCGCCCAGACCCGCGAAGACCGCGGCAGTCGGTTCGGGCACGACCTCAACCTTGAAGTTGTCGATGCGGATGTCCGACTGTGCGTTGCCGGTGCGGATCACGAAGAAGCCGCCGCTGTAGTCGAACAGGTTGTCGCTGGGGTCGCCGGCGTCATCGACGTCCAGCGAAATCGCGGACGTGCCGTTGATCGTCGCGGTGTACTGCATGGTATCGAGGGCAATACGCTCCGCGATGAACTCGGCGTCGTACGCGACGTTCACCTGCAACGGATTGGGCATCGACGCCAGGTTGACCACGTCGTTCGGCCCATCGAATTCGGCCAAAGAGCCGCCCGCCATTAAGTCGTCAAGGCTGGCGATTCCGTCTCGACGGACCCGGTGACCGTTGTTGGCAGCGTCGCTGCCGACGCCGGTTTGGGCGAACGCGCCGTAGCCTGCAGCGTCGAAGAAGCCCCAGCGGAAGCCCGCACCGTTGCCGGCGCCGGTGGCCGGCCCGCCGGGGGCGTCGAACAACGCCAAATCAAAAGTCACCGTGACTTTGTCACCCACGCCCAGAGTGAGCAAACTGTTGGTGGGAAGGGCTCCGCGGATGCCGCCGAACGTGCCGTTCTTCACCTCGTCGAGCACGTTCCCGCTGCCGATCACGATCCCGGGATCGCCGACGGCACCGACCATGGTGTTGACGTTGACCTGGGTCGGCGCGTTGCTGATCGGCGTCCACCCGATGTCCAGCGGGTCGCTGACGTCGTCGAACGGCGTGACGCCGACGTCGAATGTGTCGTTCACCACGATCGTTGTTGCGGTCGCGGTCGAAGCGACGGCAGAAGCCGCGAGAGTGGCCGCCAACAGTGTTTTAAGATTGGTCTTGACAGTCATCTACATGATCTCCTCTGAAATGCTGAATCAACTCGAGAACAAACGAAAAGTCCATGAATCTCACCGTGAATCGCTGACTAGAAGGTACATGGATCAACGCGTCATCGTGCGTTTTTTGCGTCATTGTTTTTTGTTCATGCGAAGCACGGCTCGCGTTCGCATGGGTCGGTATTGATCCCGTATCGCCTCGCCGGGCGATCGCGCCTCACGACGTGGGCTCGCCCTTCCTCGTACTCACTGTTTCCCTCACTGGCTGGGGTCAACGCGGATCGGACCCATTTTTCCAGTCCCACGGGTCGAAGCCGTCCCCGCGAACGGTCGGCGATAAAGCCCCGGGTCGTTGCGTTGGCCCGGGGTACAAGGCCCATGTCATCCGCCGATGCCGGTGAGACACTTCGCGTCGCGTGCGGTCGTCCTGAGTTTGGGCTTCTTCTTGAAACAGTGTTGCGTTGGGCTCGACCGCGATTCGCGATGGCCTGGGCAACGAGGTTGGATCACTCGATGCCCTGATCGTCGCCGGACCGGACAGCGTCTGTACTCGCGGAGGCGGCGAAA
This sequence comes from Phycisphaera sp., assembly GCA_028285385.1. Classification (GTDB taxonomy): domain Bacteria; phylum Planctomycetota; class Phycisphaerae; order Phycisphaerales; family Phycisphaeraceae; genus CAZIXN01. The sequence continues at coordinate 8,922 of JANQPR010000030.1, read as the reverse complement.
CGGCATGCAGCCCACGCCGCGTCGTGGCGGCAAGCATGGATGCCGGCGAGTCAGAGAATGTCAAGCTGGAGTCGGTTGCCGACACCGGTTCCGTCAGTGCGAGAACGGTGTGCCGTTCTGGAACGGCAACACTCACCTGCTGCCCCCAGTTCTGAAGGACTCGATCGAGTTCGTCTTGATCGACGATCGCAATCCCCGCGGCGTCGTTCACCCAGCCGTTAATCCCGCCAGGAACCGAGACACCGGCTCCCCAGTTCTGCAGCACCAGGTCCAGGTCGCCCTGCTCGACCTGACCGTTGCCGTTGTAGTCACCCGCCAAACTCACCGTCAGCTCCGGGTGGAATACGGCTTCTTCACGTTCCTTCGATGCAAACTGCAGCCGAGGGTCGTTGCCCGTCTCACCGATCATTTCGACCCGGAACGTGGCGACACCGTTGGCATTGCCGGACTGGTTAAGCAAGTCGGTGACGTCAAAAAACATCGGTAGGTCGACGTCAACGTCGTTACCCGAGAAATCCAAGGCGGGCCCAATGGCGGTGAACCCCGCGGCCGTGTTGCCGGTGATCGTTCCCTCGCTCCAGGAATCACTCGCGTCATCCAGCAGCTGAACTCGGAAGCTCTCACCCCGTGCATCTCCTGTGATCGAAACCGGCGTCAGCCGAAGGAGTGCATGGCTGAGTTGAGTCGCGCCGACTTCAAATCGCAAGTAGCTCGTGCGGTCGAAGCTATTGGCTAAGACGTCTTTGATCGTGAGGCTGGTGTCGTCTCCGAAGTTGGTGCCGGCGAAGTCACCGCCGCGGACATAAGCGTCGTCGGTCAACACAGCCGACCGCCCGGCGATCGCAGCACCCCCGGCCGACAGCAGGCCGGCGCCCCGCCCTGAAACCTCGCCCGTCGTCACCTGTTCGGTTACGCCGTTTCGGGTTTCCTCCAAGTGAATCGGGTAGTCGAACTGATTGGTGGCATAAGTCGCGGAGAGGCTGCCGTCCACGACGCGGAACAGCGGACGATCTGCGGGGGCGTCGTTGCGGGTGGGGTAGATAAACGCCCCGAGGATCTCCGTCTGACCACCCCCTCGGGTTTCCGCAATCGTCATCGTGCCCTCGGTCTTCATGCCCAGCACCCAAACGCGTCCGCCGTCGTTAAAGATCTGAGGGGCCTCGCCGAACTCGGCGTTGAGCTGCCGGGCCCAGACCGACTGATCGCCGTAGACACGGATGCGTGGCAGAATGACGTCCTCGAGGAAGAGCTTGCCCCCCTCGACGGTATTCATGTAGCCGAGCCCCTCGTCGTTGCTGGAAAACTCCGAACGCTTGAGGCCCAGCGTTCGGGTGGACGCGTGCTCGACCGCCAGCGTCCCCGACCCGAAGCTCCCACCGACGTGTAGGCCCTCGATAATCAAGGGGTTTGAGGTCTCGCCCTCGATGCGGAAGATCGGGCGTGGGCTGTTCTGTGAGTTGAAAGCCGAGCCCCACTGGTCGATGAACGCGTTCGCGCTGACGATGTACTCCACGTGCTCGGGGACGACCAGCGTGTCACTCGTCGTGTACTGGCCCGCCGGGATGAACACGACGCGGGCGCCGGAGTCGAGGGCCGCCTGGATACCCGCCCGATCGTTGTCCGATGTGCCGTTGCGGGTTGCGCCAAAGTCCCGGATGTTGGCCCACGCGTTCGGGTCGCCCAGATCGATGTCCGGCATGTCCTCTACGGGTAGACCGATCGCCGAGTCCGGGGCGTCGACGAACGCACGCTCAACGGCGTCCGTGTAGTACTCATCGATCGTGGTCGACCCCTGGCCGTTCATCGGCACATCGGCATTCGCGGGCCGGGTGTCTTCGATCGCCGAGCCGTACCCTTCCACCACCGTGTCGCGGACGTAAACCTTGCCGCCGCTGATGATCGCATCGGCGTTGGCGTCGCCACCCGTCAAGGACGAGTTGATCAGAACCACGTGCCCAAACTGGTCCTGGAGTTCGATCGCCGGAACCGTGTTCTCACTCGTTAGGCGGTTGAGATAGAGCGAGTTGCGAAACAGGAGGATGCCGCGCTCAGCTTGATTTCGAAGGGTCAAGTCTTCGACCGTCATGCTCAGCTGCGCGTGGAAACGCATCGTCATGCCATAGTCGAAGCCGTCGATGGTGACGTCTTGAATGAGTCCCGGGCCCGGCCACTCCCGGTCCATGCGGATGCCGGTGTTGCCGGCCCCGGGGTCTGAACGGACGGTCACGTTCTCGATCGAGCCGTAGTTGCTGACGACGTAGTCGATCCCGATTGCGCCCGCGTTGTTGCCGACATCGATCGTCAGATCAAGAATCTCGTTGCGGAACGCCTGGTTGCCGCCGCCGTTCGCCGCCTCCGGGTTGGCCGAGTTGGTCCGGAAGACCGACTTAGAGTTCTCGAAGCCGGGCGTGTTGTCGGGGACGACGAACACGGTGTTCGCTTCGCTCTCGCCCTGGATCGTGAGCCGGCTGCGGAACTGGTTTGTGTTGTCCTTCCAGTCGAGGGTGTCGGAGATCACGTACGTGCCGTCCCTGAACCACAGCACCCGGCTGGACCCGACGTGGTCACGGATCGCCTGCTGGATCAGGGCGGTGTCATCACCCGAGTCGGTGTTGTCGATGCCGTATTCGCGGACGACATCGATGACCCCGGCGTCGGGATCAAGGTCACCGTTCGGAAGCGACGGCCAAACGGTAGACGAGAATAGCACCCGCCGTTCGAGCGATTCGAGGCAAGGACTCGGTTGCATCGCGGCGACAACTGCGGGACTGCGGTACGACATCATGACCTGCAAGGGGTGGGAAGCTGGGGCAAGTAAGAGGCAGTGTGTGAATCGCCGCCGGCGATCGGGGCGCGCGTCTTCCAAACCGCTGAGCAAAGCCGCCAGGAGGCCGCGGCGGAGAACAACACGCACTACAGGTAATAGCACACGCCCACACCATCTCGAGCAGACCTGCGTAACTCATTTGGCCTTTTGCGCACAGCTATCTCCGCCCATGGCGAAGGCTTGACGCGGATATGCCGTGTTGAACGCGCCCGTATCGCGTTCGCGGATCGTCAGCTCTGGGTGGGAAGCGGGTCGCCACTTTTCTGCATGCGTTCAGACGTTTGAACCAAGCGCAATCTGCCGATTCGGCCATTACAACGATGCGCAAACGTGCTACTACAGATGTTTCATGTGTTGAGGAGGGGAGGACTTCTTGGGCCGTTTCGTCTCGGTTGATGAATGACGCCATCTGATTTCCCTGCAGCACGCCGGCGCAGAAACACAGCGAACTGGAGATTCCACCTTGTTCAACGCTTTTTGGAACTTGAGTCCTATCACGCTGGCGTGCTGGTTGGTGCTACAGGTGCCCGCGATGGCCGCGGGCGTTGAGACGGTGGCCGCACCGAAGCAATGGAGTGGCGACGAGGGGAACCCCCTTCATGAATCGGCAGGAGGCTGGTGTTGGCGTCTCGATCAGGTCTTTCCTGCAGAACCGTTGAACCCCGACGCGTATCGCCCGATGGATTGGGATCCAACCCACGCCGACTGGCGGCCGACAGACCATGCGCAGGAAGACATGCCGAGCGTACGCGTGGTTGACGGCGAGTACCGCTGGGTGGTAGGGGGCCCGTTGGAGACCGTAAGGCACCTCAAAGCCGCGGCGCTGACGTTCACCGCTCCTAAGGAGGGGCGATACGGGATCGACGGACAGATCTCCGGCCAAGTCACGGGGCGAGGGCCGGGCCTGCCGCCTACCACGGTGTTGCTTATCCATCGCAGCGGCGACCGCCTTGAGCTGATCGACGAATGGTCGTTGAACGACAGCGAGTCTGCTGAACTGGGCGGGGTTGCCGTCGAGATGAAGGCCGACGATGCGCTTCACCTCTACATCGCCGCGTACCAAGACCACACGCGGATGGAAGTGAGGCTACGCGGCTACGCCGTCGGGACGTCGTTGGCCCACCGCGCCCAACGCCGGCTGGCGGGGCCCGCCAGTGAAGTGATATCAAACCCTTCGGCCGAAGCGCTGCTCGCCGCCAACCAATCTGTCATCGAACGCGGTGAGGGCGGGGTTGTCTTCCCACCAAGCGCAGGCATTCTCAACGTTCACGCGTTCGGGGCCAAGGGCGACGGGGTCCATGACGACACCGACGCCATTCAGGCCGCTTACAACAAGGCCGGATTGATCTACTTCCCGAACGGGACGTACCTCATCTCCGATGAGATCCGGGCACCGTCGCGCCGTGGCAGCGCCCCGTCGCGACGCATCGTTCAGGGCCAGTCGCGAGACGGCGTCGTCTTGCGGCTGATGGACGGAGCGACCGGCTTCGATAACCCGGACGAACCGCGGGCTGTCCTGGTCACCTCATACGGCGTGGCCCAAGCCTTCCGCAACAGCGTCCGCAACCTCACCATCGAGATCGGTGCCGGCAACCCCGGAGCGGTGGGGCTTGATTTCTTCTCCTCCAACTCCGGGACCGCCAGCGACCTGGTGATCCGGTCGGCCGCACCGGAAGGTAGCGGTCGGATCGGGTTGCTGATGCACGGAGACGCGGGGCCTCAGCTGGTGCAACGCGTCGAGGTCGAGGGCTTCGACATCGGAGTCCTTGCCGCCGGAGGGCAGTCTCTCACCCTCGAAGACATCTTGGTTCGCGACCAACGGGAAGTCGGTCTCCGCGCTACTGACAAGGCAACGCTTCACCGCTTCAAGAGCCGTAACGAGGTACTCGCTCTGGACCTCCGCGGAGTCTTCAACAACGTGATCACCGCGGACTTGGTAGGTGGCAATGGTGGACCCGCCATCGCGGCCCGAGGGCCGAACATTCTGCTGCGTGACGTGAATGCAAAGGGGTACGGAGTGTTGCTCGAGCATGACGGTCGGATTGCCGTGTCGGGTCTTGAGTTGGAAGAGTGGACCGGACGGGAACCGATCACACTTGGCGACGCCGAGGGCAGAACACTTCGCCTCCCGATCGTCGACGCGCCGAAAGTCCCGCTTGCCCCGCTGTCCGAATGGGTCCGCGTTCACGACTTCGAACCCGCGTCTCTGCCCCGCCAAGAGGAGCCTAACTGGGCCCCCGCGCTACAAGCTGCGCTCAACGACGGACGCTCCACGGTGTATCTGGCCGCTCGAACGAGGGGCTTCGCCGATGGCACGGTCACCGTGCCCGGCCACGTCAAACGGATCATTGGGTTGGAGTCCGAGTTGCGTGCTTACGACGGGCGTGACCGCACCAGCCTTGAACTGGTCACGGCCGGAGACCGTGAAGACGGGCCGCTGGTGATCGAACGGATCGACGCGATCTACGGCCGGATCCGGATCCACCACCAGAGCCCACGCCCGCTTGTCGTCCGCAGCGTCGGGATCCACGACATCACGCTCGAACCCGGTGCCGGCGACCTGTTCATCGAAGACTCGGTGACCTCGTTCCTGACGATCAACGGGCAGAACGTGTGGGCCCGACAACACAACCCAGAACACTTCGTCAACGACTCCCAAGCCGGATACCTGAGGCCGCACGTCCTGAACAACGGCGGCAAGTACTGGTGCCTTGGGTATAAGACAGAGCAGCTTCAACCAAAGGTCTACACCATCAACAAGGGGGTTTCCGAGGTCTACGCGTACGTCCTCTCGAACCGGCTCAACTACCCGCAACCCATGTTCTTGGTGAGCGGCGGCAGCCGACTCAGCCTCGCGCTGCACGAGAACGTTGGCCGAAAGAAGCCGTTCTTAACCACAGTCCGACTGAACAAACGCGGCGGGGAGATTATCGATCTTGACAATGAAGATGCTCCACGACAAGGGCTCGGGGCGAGCTTCCCGCTGCTTGTCGCGGAGTAGCGCCTCATCCTGACCATCTGAACACAACGCACGGGAAGCCACATGATTGCGCTACATCAACGGACGATGCAACAGACGTCGGCGGCACCCACATGCCGGCTGAGGCATGCGGCAAGAACGGCAAGCCTATTTGTCGCGTTCTTGCTCGTCTCGATTGTTGCGCACGCCGAGCCGACGCCGCGCGTTGAACGCATCGGGGACTACGTACTCGCGGCTCACCCCCGCTTGATCGCGACCGACGAGGCGGTCAGTCGGGTTAAAACACTGGCCAAGGACGACGAGTCACTGGCGTCGCTGATCGACTGGGTCATCCGCGAAGCCGAACTCTTGCTCGACGAACCGGTCGTCGTGCCCGAGATGAAGGGGAGACGGTTCTTGTCGACCTCAAAGCGTGTGCTCGAACGGGTCACCACGCTGGGCGTTGCATACCGGTTCACGGGCGACCGTCGTTATGCAGATCGTGTCACCGAGGAGTTGCTGAACGCGTGCGGGTTCGAATCGTGGAACCCCAGCCACATGTTGGACGTGGCGGAGATGGCGACCGCGGTCGGACTCGGCTACGACTGGGTCCGTGACACAATGGACGAAGCGACCCGGCGTCGTGTCGTGGAAACGCTGCTGCGGCTCGGGATCAGCCACTTGAGCGACGAGGAGGCCGGGTGGCGACGCGCGGAGCACAACTGGAACTCGGTCTGCCACGGCGGGCAGGTCGTCGCGGCGCTGGCGATCGCCGATCACGACCCGCGCTGGGCAGAAACGGCGCTTCGCCACGTCAAGGAGTTCTCGCCCAACACGCTTGAACAGTACGAACCCGACGGCGTGTACCCCGAAGGCCCCGGATACTGGCGTTACGGCACCGCGTACCAGGTCATCCTCTTCGATACCCTGGATACCGCACTGGGTACCGACCTGGGCCTCCTGCAGCGCTACCCGGGCTTTGCCAAATCGTTTGACTTCATGCGGTTCGCCGTTGCTCCCGATGGCCTCACGTTCAACTTCAGCGACATTGGAGCGCGGCCCGGCTTGCTACCGCCACTCGTCTGGCTCGCGCGCCGGTCGGCCGACTCCGCAGCCATGCTCGATCTGGGCCGCTACGCGCAGCACGTCATCGAGGACGAGACGGATCGGGAACGCCGGTACTACCCGCTCAGCCTGTTTTGGTGGCCAGGACACAAAAATCCGGGCGGCGTGAAATCCGCGGACCAGCCAACCAGTTGGCTCGGACGCGGCCCGGTCGACGTCGCGGTCTTCCGTGGCCCGTGGGCCGACCCCGACGCTATGTACCTGGCGATCAAAGCCGGGCGGGGCAACCTCAGCCATGCGCACCTCGACAACGGCACCTTTGTGTTCGTCGCCGACGGCGTCCGGTGGGCCATCGACCTGCCGAACGACTCGTACAACCGCATCGAGCAACTCGGGTTGAATCTGTGGGACCGGTCTCAGGACGGCGACCGGTGGTCGCTGCGACGAAACAACAACGCTTGGCACAACACGTTGACGCTCAACGAGCAGCGCCACCGTGTCGACGGCCAAGCAGAGGTCGTTTCGTTCTCGCCGGAGGTCCCGGGACAGACACCCGGTGTCGCCGTGGTCGATCTCTCGGCCACGCTGGGGCTGCCCGCCGGCCAAGCAACGCGCAAGTTCACATTCGACTCATCCGCTCGTCGCGTCGTCATCGAAGACCATCTCTCCGGTTTGCAGCCCGGGCAGTACCTGGATTGGGCCATGCTGACCCGAGCGGACATCGAACGCGCAGACACGGAGGCCGCTTTGGTCCTGCGAGACGGCGACCGATCAATGACGATTCGCTGCGAACTGCCATTGGATACTCAACTGATCACTGAGTCGGCTAGCCCGCCGCCCGGTGCGCCAGACTCTGACAATCCGGGCGTAATGCGCGTGCGTGTACGCCAGGAGGCAGACCGCCGTGGCGAGGTACGTATCCGAGTCACGCTCCAACTCCCGCCCAAATCGGCCGCGCACAACGGACGTTAGCGCGCGCCCCGCATCGGTACGTGATCAAAACTGCCGAGGCTTTGCATCGCGAGGCTTCTCGGGAAAGTGCGTTAAAGCTCTCCCATCATGTCGCGTGTCCGCGGCACTCAGTCGCCGCCGCCGATCGCGTTGACCTCGTTCCACGGCTCCCAGCCGAAGACCGCCGGCTCGTTGCCGAAGTGTTTTGCCAGCCACCTCGGCTTCTGCACGTAGTGCTCTCGGCCGCAGGGCGAGCGATGTGCTCCGCCATGTTCTGGTACGCCCCGCCCTCGCAGACGTCGAGGTGTGAGCGATTCGCGCAATAGGTGTCGCTGCGCGGCTTGATGATGCGGAAGAACTCGAGGCAGACCTTGACGTGGACACCGTATCCCCGAGCAAGCTGAATGAATCTCTGGGTGTGTTGCGGGCCACCCGTCAGAATCAAGAACAACATCGCGTCACGCATGGCCGAGCCTCCGAAGCAGTGGAACACGAGGCCAGGGACTCAAGGCGCGTTGGTCGACTCCGCGGGCCCATCGCGCAAGAAGGCCAGGGTTTCGATCAGGGCGCGGGTCGTGTGGTAGGCGGCTTTCCAGTGTGTCGCCTTCTTCTCGCCGGGCTTGGGCGTGCCGTCGCGATAGACCTGGGCGTTCCAGTTGCCGTCCTCCCAGTCGAGCTGGTGGTCGACGATGAAGCGCCAGACCTCTCCCAGCGCGACGCGGTACCGGGGGTCGTCCCGGCCGTGGAGCTCGTGCATCAGCGCAAAGGCATAGAGAGCCTCGGCCTGGGCCCACCAAGCCTTGTCCCGGCCCACGGCGGGCCGGAAGGCGGAGCCATCGTTGAAGAGCCCGCCGAACTGTTCGTCGACCCCGAACCGCAGCGCGTGGTCGACGAGGCGGCGTGGGACATCGTTGGTCCGGCCGAGCACGCGGTGTGCGGCGTGGAGCAGGTGCGCGGCTTCGACGTTGTGGCCGAAGGACGTGGTGTCGGGCACGGGTCGGAGTTCGCGCGTGAGGAAGAGGTGCATGCCGCCGGGCTCCGCGTAGAGCCGGTCCACGTGCAGGCGTTCGAGTTCGTCGATGCGTTGCTTGAGGGTTTCATCGGGCCAGACGTGGTAGAG
>JANQPR010000026.1 GCA_028285385.1 Phycisphaera sp. | reverse complement strand
CCCCGGCCGCGAACCCGACCATCACCCTCCCCGGCGCGGCCGGCCGCGCCGGAACCGCGCCGGCCGGCAACCCCAAGCTGCTGCTCGCCGCGATCCTGCTCGCCGTGCTCGCGGTTGTGCTGGTCAACCTCTACGTCGCCGCCACCAAGCAGAGCATCGACGAGTCCGAGTTCCCGGTGTTCCGCCTGCTGGTCAGCAAGAGCCCCGGCCAACGGCTGGAAGCCCGCGACGTCGAGGCCGTGGCCATGCCGGAGAAGTTCGAGGACTCGTTTGTCGGCGCCGTCGGCGCGAACGACCAGGGCCAGCCGCTGCGCCTGGGTGACGTGTTCACTCGCCCGGCCGAGCCGCTCGACTTCCTCATGGAGCGCCACTTCGACGAGTTCGCCGAGGACGAGTCGCGCCTGCTCATCAAGAAGGGTTGGCGGGGCAAGGCGCTCCGCGTCGACCCGCAGTCGCTCCCCGACCCGCTACGCCCCGAGATGTACGTCGACATCGAAGCCCCGTTCCGCGGGCCCGGCGGGCAGGTCCAGGTCTGGCCGGTCATGGAGCGTGTCCGCGTCGTCGCCGTCGGGCAGCGCAGCATCGTCGACGAGCAGCGCACCGGGGTCACGGGCGGCGGCGTCACCAAGATCACCCTCGAAGTCCGCCCCGACGAGGCGAGTCAACTCGAAGCGCTGGAGACAATCGTCGCCGGCAACTTCCGTGTCCACCTCCGACGGGCCGACGACCTCGAACGCCCCAAGATCCCCGACGAGGGCGTCAACCCCGACCTGCTGCAGATGGTGACGTACTAAGCCACTGCGACCCCGAACGCTTGCCCATGCAGTTCTGGCTCTACGACCACGGCAGCAACACGCGGACGACGCTCGACATCGACGCCGACCCGGTCGTCATCGGCCGGGAAGACGGCTGCCACGTCACGCTCAAGTCCCCCTTCGTCGCCCGCCGGCACGCCCGCATCGTCCGCCGCGGCAACCAGCTCTTCGTCGAAGCGCTCTCCCGGGCCGGCACCCGCGTCGCCAACCGCGAGGTCCACCCCGGCACGCCCGCCCGGCTCGACTTCGGCGACGAGGTCCAGGTCGGGCAGTTCTCTCTCGCCCCCGTCGGACGCGACGGCCAGGCCAACACCGAGTCCGAAGACGAACGCCTCCTCCACGACCGGCTGATGGAGCTCGAACGCGTCGCCCACGCCGAGCTCATCGACCGCATGAACCTCCGCGTCACCGGGCACCTCAGCAAACGCGACCCCAAGTTCATCGCCGAGGTCTACCAGCAGCTCGACGAGATCCTCCGCCAACGCATCGAGGAGCTCGACCCGCACGTCGCCATGCTCGCCTGCAAGACGCACCTCCGCCGGCTCGTCCTCGCGGAGGTCGTCCGGCAGTGCCAGGGCAAGGTCGCCACCGACTACCGCCGCGCCGACGACCGGCTCCAGGACGCCGCCATGGAGCAGCGCACCGCCGAGCGGGTCAACGGCCTGGTCGACATGATGCCGCTGCTGTTCGACCCCACCAGCGTCGGCGAAGACCTCGCGGTCGCCGAGGAGGCCTTCGAGGAGCTCTTCCCCAACGACTACCGCGACATGCCCGGGCCGCTGCGCCGCTACCTCGTGCAGCAGATGATCGCCAAGGACATCCAGGACATCCTCCTGGGCCTCGGCCCGCTCACCGACCTGCTCGCCATGCCCACCGTTTCCGAGGTCATGGTCGTCGGCAAGGACCGCATCTACATCGAGAAGAACGGCGTCATCCAGCCCACGACCCGCACCTTCTTCTCGGACGAGATCCTCCTCTCCATCATCGAACGCATCCTCACCCCCGTCGGCCGACGCGTCGACACCTCCACGCCCCTCGTCGACGCCCGGCTCAACGACGGGTCCCGCGTCAACGTCGTCATTCCGCCGCTCTCGCTCGTCGGGCCGGTGATGACCATCCGCAAGTTCGGCTGGGTCCCCTTCACGATGGACGACCTCGTCGAACGCGGGTCGCTCTCCGAACCCGTCGCGCGCTTCCTCCAAGGTTGTGTGCTGGGTCGTTCCAACGTGATCATCTCCGGCGGCACCGGCTCGGGCAAAACGACGCTGCTCAACGTGCTCTCCGCCTACGCCCGCCCGTCCGAGCGCATCATCACCGTTGAGGAATCCGCGGAGCTGCAACTGCCCCAGCCGCACGTTGTCAAGCTCGAAGGCCGTCCCGCCAACGTCGAGGGCCGCGGCGCAATCACGATCCGCGAACTCGTCCGCAACGCCCTGCGGATGCGCCCCGACCGCATCATCATCGGCGAGGTCCGCGGCCCCGAGGCCCTCGACATGCTCCAGGCCATGAACACCGGGCACGACGGCTCGCTGTCCACCGTCCACGCCAACAACAGCCACGACGCGATGAAGCGCCTCGAAGCCCTCGTGCTCATGGCCGTCGACATGCCCATCCGCGCCATCCGCGAGCAGGTCGTCACCGCCATCGACCTAGTCGTGCAGGTCTCCCGCTTCGCCGACGGCCGACGCCGCGTCACCCAGATCAGCGAGGTCACCTCCATCGACCCTCAGACCGAGCAGATCCGGCTCGAAGACGTCTTTGTCCTCCGTGACCCGCAACAGGAACGCCTCCGCCACACCGGCTACATCCCCACCTTCGCGAGCGACATGATCGAACACGGGGTGTTCGATGTGGATGTGTTCCTGTAGCCGTTCCCAAGGCCGACTCAGACGCCAGGATCCGCGTTTTTCCTGGGAATACACTTAGAAAGAATTGGTGATCGGGATACCTAGGGCGATTATTCTGTATCGACCAAGGCCTGCCTTGCTGCTTATCGCCTAACTGGAGAAAGACATGTTCCGGACCGCCATTCCCCAGGCAGTCAGCCTAGCGGCACTAACTGTGTTCCCCGCGGGGGCTCAGCTTTCCTACAACCTGGAGATCATCGCCCGAGAGGGCGACACGGTCGGCGGCGTCCAGATCGACGACCTGCAAGGGCTCGACCTGGCGGACAACGGGCTGCTCGCGTTCGCGGGCCAGAGCGCCGGCGCGGCCTACGTCTGGGACGCGACGAGCGTGCTCGCCGCTCAGGGCCAGATGTTCGGCGGGGTGACGCTGCCGGAGTTCGAGGAAGAAACGATCCAGATCAACAACAACGGCGACGTGGCGGTTGCTCGGTACGTTTTCGGCGGCGCGCCCGAGGCGGGGATCTACACCACCGCGGGCCGGGTCGGCGGCCTCGGCGCCGTGATCGACGGGCAGACCCTGTCCGGCGAGGTCGGGTTGAGCTTCTTCCTGGCCAACGACGGCACGGTCACCTTCTTCAACAAGATCGACGACGGCCGGCAGGGCATCTTCAACAACACCAGCCTGCTGATCGCCGACGGCGACACGGTCGGGTCGATCACGGTCACCCTGGAAAACGGCGTCACCTTCGACTCGCTCGACGTCGACAGCACCGGCACGCCGTACTTCTACTTCTCGCAGGACCCCGCGCCGCGGGCGCTGCTGACGCCGAGCGACGTCATCGTGAGCGCCGGGGACGTCCTCTCCGGTCAGACCATCGGCGGCCTCAACACCAGCGACTTCGCGGTCAGCGAGAACGGCATCGTCGCGGTCGCCGGCAACACCACGTTCCCGCCGGGAGACTTCTTCGCCGCGAACCAGAACGAGATCATCGTCGACGAGAACGACGTGATCGACGGCGAGGCCGTCGGGTTCCTCTTCCAGGTCGACATCAACAGCAACGGCACGCTGGCGTTCATCAACGGGTCCGGGAACGTGTTCACGCAGGACGGCGCCGTCGCTCGGGCCGGCGACGACGTCGACGGGCTCACGTTCGACTCGGCCTTAACCAACACGTTGACCATCGCCGAGACCGGGCAGATCGCCTTCGTGGCCGAGCTCGACGACAACGGGAACACGGTCGACGCGGTGGTGCTCGCGACGCCGATCCTGCCCACCGGCGACTACAACGCCTCGGGCCAGGTCGAGCAGGGCGACCTGGACCTGGTCCTCCAGAACTGGGGCCTGGACACCGACGCCAACGGCGTCCCCGCGGACTGGGTCAACGACCTGCCCTCCGGCCAGATCGAGCAGACCGAGCTCGACGGCGTCCTCCAGAACTGGGGCAGCACCAGCGCCCCGGACTTCGCGGGCGGCCAGGTCCCCGAGCCGGCGTCGCTCGCGCTGCTGGGCCTGGGCGGGCTGATCGCAGCGTTGAGGCGGCACTGAGCCCTTTACCAGCCGTGTGCCGTGACTTGGCCCTTCGTCCACCTAAGTAACCAGTAGCGTAGTCGCGGGTTGCGTTACTTTATCCGCCCCGGCTTTTCGCGGGGTTGGTGTACCGACGCCCGCCGTATGACCGCCGCCCCGCCCATGGCCTGGAACGACCCGCTCATCCTGCTCGCCGGCAGCGTCCTCCTGGGACTCGGCGTGTTCTCCGGAGTCTACTTCGGGGTCGGCGTGCTGCGGACGTGGTTCGCCCGGCAGGAGGTCGCCTACGACCGCGTGCTGCGGCGGCAGCTCATGATGGACGTCGTGCCCCGCCACGCGGTGTACCTCACGCTCACCGGCATCGGCGTCGCGTTCCTCGTGGCGTTCCTGCTGACCAACAACGGCTTCGTCGCGCTGGTCGCCGGCGGGCTCGCGGTGTTCGTGCCGACGCTCGTGATCCGGCACCTCGAATCCAAACGCCGGGACCAGCTCGACGACCAGCTCGCCGACTGCCTGGTGACGCTGTCGGCGTCGGTGCGGGCCGGCTTGAACCTGGTGCAGGCGATGCGGCTGGTCGTGCAGAACCACCGCGGGCCCGTCCGGCAAGAGTTCGAGGCGATGCTCCGCGAGTACGAGCTCGGCTCCGACCTCAACGCCGCCATGCGCAACGCGAGCAACCGCATCGGCTCGCCGCTGTACCGGTTGACGTTCACCGCGATCGAGATGCACCGGCAGCGCGGCGGCGACGCGGGGGAGTCGCTCGACCGCATCGCCGAGTCGGTCCGAGAGATCAAGAAGCTCGAGGGCAAACTCGACGCGCTCACCGCGCAGGGCCGGTCGCAGGCGAACATGATGGCCGTGATGCCGCCGGTGTTCCTGCTGATCCTTTACGCGATCGACCCGGACGGTGTGGCGCTGCTGTTCACCGAGACGGCGGGCCGGCTGATCCTGATCATCGCGGCGAGCATGATCATCGTGGCGTACCTGTGGATCCGGCAGATCATGAGCGTGCAGCTGTAACCATTGCCGATGGACCTCCTGCTCCTCCAGATCGCCGCGTCGGTAGCCGTGTTCCTCGGCGTTTTCATGCCCGTGTGGGTGTTGTTCCGGTACCCGGTGAGCAGTGAGACGCCCGCGCACCGCCGGATCGCCCGCGCGATGGGTGCCGACCGGGCGACGATGTTCGAGCAGCCGGTCATCGGGCCGTTGCTCGCCGGGCTATCCGAACTCACCGGCAAGATTTATCTGCCGGGGTTGCGCGCCAAAGTCAGGCAGGACCTCGACGGCTCGGGCAACGCGTCGGGCTACACGGTCGAGCAGTACCTGACACTCTGCCTGCTGTCGGCGATCGTCGCGGCGCTCCTCGGTGGCACGGCGGAAGTGCTACTGGGCGGCGGGTTGCTGCTGCTGGTCGTGCCGTTCTTCGTCGCGATCGGGTTCTACCTGCCGCTGCTGATCCTGAGCAACGCCCGGCAGAAGCGGGTCATCAAGGTCGCGAAGCAGTTGCCCTACACGCTCGACCTGATCGCGCTGGTGATGCAGGCCGGCTCCGGTTTCACCGAAGCGATCGAGGCGTTGATCCGCGACGACCCGGAGGACGACCTGAACCAGGAGCTGCGGCTCGCGCTGTCGGAGATGCAGTTCGGCACGTCCCGGCAGCAGGCGCTCGAGAACCTCGCGGCGCGCGTCCCGCTGGAGACGCTGCGTTCCGTGGTCGCCGCGGTGAACCAGGCCGAGGCGCTCGGCACGCCGCTGGCGGACATCCTCAAAACTCAGGCCGACATGCTGCGCAACCTGCGCGCGGTCACGGCGGAGAAGAAGTCGGCGTCGGCGTCGCTTCGCATCCTCGTGCCGTCAATGTTGGTCCTCGCCGCGGTCGTGCTGGTCGTGTTCGGGCCGATCATCATCCGGTTCACCCGGGGGGAACTCATTTGAGCCCGTCGCGCCCCAACTCTTCATCGCCGCTCGCGCTCGACGTCACGGTCCTTGCCGGGCCCAACACCGGGACGCGGGTGCGGTTCGACTCTTCTCCCGCGGCGTTCGGCCGGGACGCGACGCACCCGCTGATCATCGACGTCCCCGTCGTGTCCCGGGACCACGGCTACTTCGACCTCAAAGACGGCAAGTGGCAGATCGTGAACCGCTCGCCGAACGGGCTGTCGGTTAACGGCAAGCGGCTCAAGGGACGATCGTCGCGCGTGCTCCCCGCCGAGGCGACGGTGGTCATCGGCGACACGCCGGTGATGAACGTCCGGCTACGCGACGCCGCCGCGACGCAACCCGGCGCCGCCCCCGACACCGGGGTCGACGGCAACGAGGCGTCAGACAACACCGACGACGCCGACCCCTTGCACAAGCCGCGCCGCAAGGTCACGCGGACGCGGTTGCTGGTCGGGTTAGTGCTGTTCTGGGTCGTACTGTTCGGCGTGTTGTTCGCGCTTGAACCGATGTTCAACCGCAACGCCGACGACCCGCGCGGCTTATCGCTTCCCGTCGCACGGCTCGACGACGCCGCGCTCGCCCAACGCGTCCGGCAACCCGCGCCGTCGCAGCCCAACGACGACCGCGTCGCCGAGCAAGCGATGAAGCAGGCCGAGTCGTTCTACGGGCTGCGCGACGTCAAGGACGACGCCGCCTTCCGCGCGATGGACGCCTATCGCAAGGCCGCCGCCTACTCGCCAGGCGGGCAGCTCGCGGATCCACTCGCCCAACGCCGGTACCTCGACCTCCAGCAGCAGCTGATCGACGACCTGACCCGACGCTACACGGACGCGATGGCGAAGCTCGAGAGCCGGCGGTACGAGGCGGCGTACCGGGCCTTCGACGCGGTCCTCGAACGCTACCCCGACTACGACCGCGGCGACCGCTCGATCCACCGGCACGCCCAAAAACTCCGCGACTTCGCCCGCCGAAACATCGGAGACTGAAGCCTGGGCGGTGCGACCGGCTGGGTCCACTACACTCGCGGCATGCCCGATGCTTCCACCATTTTGACCCCCGCGACCGTGCCCGATGCCCGCGGCTATTTCGGCGCCTTCGGCGGCGTCTACATCCCCGAGACGCTGCACCACGCCGTCGCCGAGCTGGCTGACGAGTACGACAAGGCTAAGGCGGACCCGGCGTTTGCCGAGCAGATGACCACGCTGAA
Organism: Phycisphaera sp.; assembly: GCA_028285385.1. GTDB lineage: Bacteria > Planctomycetota > Phycisphaerae > Phycisphaerales > Phycisphaeraceae > CAZIXN01. The sequence goes on along the minus strand of JANQPR010000026.1, from coordinate 18,832 downwards.
CCGCGACTACATCGGCCGGCCGACTCCGCTGCAGTTCGCGCCCCGGCTGACGGAAAAGGGCAACGGCGCGCAGATCTGGTTGAAGCGCGAAGACCTCGCCCACACCGGCGCCCACAAGATCAACAACGCCATCGGGCAGTGTCTGCTCGCGCTGCGGATGGGCAAGAAGCGCATCATCGCCGAGACCGGGGCCGGGCAGCACGGCACCGCCACCGCCACCGCCGCCGCGAAGTTCGGCCTCGAGTGCGAGGTCTACATGGGTGAAGAGGACATGCGCCGCCAACGCCCGAACGTGCTCCGCATGCAACTGATGGGCGCAACGGTGACCGCGGTCAAGGACGGCAGCCGAACTCTGAAGGACGCCACCAACGCCGCGCTGCGCGACTGGATGGGCAGCTCCGCCGACACGCACTACATCATCGGTACGGCCGTCGGCCCGCCCCCGTTCCCGATGATCGTCCGCGACTTCCAGGCCGTCATCGGCAACGAGACCAAGCGCCAGTGCCTTGAACAGGTCGGCCAGTTACCCGACACGGTCGTCGCCGTCGTCGGCGGCGGCTCGAACGCCGCGGGCATGTTCTACCCGTTTGCCTCCGACCCGGACTGCGACCACACGCGGCTCATCGGCGTCGAACCCGGCGGCACCGGGACCAGCTTCGGGCAGCACGCCGCCGCCATCGCGCACGGCCGACCGGGCGTGCTCCACGGCTCGCTCTCCTACGTCCTCCAGAACGACGACGGCCAGACCGCGCCCGTCCACTCCATCTCCGCCGGCCTGGACTACCCCGGCATCGGCCCCGAGCACGCGTACTGGAAAGACGCCGGCCGGGTGAGTTACGCCGTCATCGACGACCGGGAAGCGCTCGACGCCTTCCAACTCATCTCGAAACTCGAAGGCATCCTCCCCGCGCTCGAGCCGAGCCACGCCCTGGCCCACGCCCTGAAGATCGCCCCGACGCTCCCGGGCGACCATGTGCTCGTGCTGAACCTGTGCGGCCGGGGCGACAAGGACCTCGACGAGGTGGTCCGGTTGTTGGGCCTGTAGCCATCGACGCATGCTGAAGGGCCGCCAACGCCTGATGCGTCTGACGGCCTAGGCCGTCGGCGGGGCGAAGCGCGCGGGGCCGTACGGGTCCGGCTCGGGCAGCAACGACTTGGACCGACGCCGCCGGATGACCGCGTAGAGCGCGATGCCGCCCAGATAAACCAGCAGCCAGAACAACCCGACCACCGCAATCCACCACGCCACCGGCCAGTCCTGGCTGTGGCTGAACGAGTGACTGACCGTGAACTGGTTGGTGGTGAACGTTACGGGTGCCGTGGTGTCGAACTGACTGACGATGGTGAGCAGTTCGTCGGCCTCGGCGATCACCTCGGGGGCGGTGATGTCGATGTCGCCGGAACTGGTCTGATCGAACCACGCGAGCACGGCGGCGCGGTCGAAGGGCGCTCGCCTGCCGCTGGACGTGGTTACCGTGACGGACCCGCTGGCTGGGGATGTGGACGCCGAGCCGAGCGAGTGCATCGACGCGTCGTACGTCATCGTCGCCGGATCGACCTGAAGCCACCCGTAGTTGCTGTGATTGTCTTCGAGCGACAGGTGGACCGGGTCGGTCGAGAACGCGTCGCCGAAGAACCAGCCGAACCCCGCGAACGCAAACGCCGAGTTGTTGATGTCGACGCTCGCGTACTGCCCGGACTTGGGGGCGATCGTCGCGTTCGAGGAGTGCGTGCTGTCCGTGGGGCCCGCCAGGATCATGAGGCCCGCCCCGGTGCAGGCGGGCAGCGGCAGCAGAAGCGTCCAGAGCAAAAGGAACAGGAGCACCCCGGGCATCTTGACCCGCGACGGGGTCTTGATCCCGACGACCCGCAGGTCGGCGCCGCACTCGGCACAGATGAACTCCCGGGCGCCACGGACCGAGTAGTTGCAGGCGCTGCAGCGGGCTTCCTGCTTGCCGTCCGCCCGGCGGAAGACCCGGTACCACAGCCAGACCAGGCCCACGACACAAGCCAGCGGCACCGCGAGCGCGAACAGCCAGTAGATGACCAGCATGAGGCCGAAGCCGAACGCCATACCGCCCATCATCGGGCCCCTAGGCGACCCGCGTCAACGGTTCTGCGACCAACCCGAGCCACACCGAGGATCGATTGGTTTACCCGATCTCCGGGCGGCGACTTCCGGCGTCTGATCGAAGCGACGGCTCGGTCGGCCTGACAGTCGCCCAGACCGGCCAAAGCCTCCAAGCTGCGGCAGACATCAGTCGGTCCGAATCGGCGCGCCCAATCCCCAACGGATTCTCCTAGACCTTGGCGATAATTTCGGTATTCTGCTTTCTGGCGCGATTGCCGTAGTTTTCATCCCATTGTGAGGAGTAGAGATGACCACCGATTTGATGTCCGTTCGTGGCAGGCTTACCGCCGCCGGTGCCGCCGCGTTCCTCTTGGCCGGCACGGCCGGGGCCCAGGAGCTGTACCGGTCTGCTCTTGAAAGCGGTGTCGGCTGGGGCGTGAACTCGACCGGCGACACCGCCGCGACCTTCGGTTACGACTACTCGGCCGACGGCATCCCCGAAGCGCCCAACAGCCTGGTCGGCGATACGGCGACCTCGGGCCTGAAGCTCGAAGCCAACATTGTCTCCCCCTCCGCCGCCGAGTCGCTCACGGCGTACCCGATCGGTGAGAACTTCACCGGCAACTACCGCCTGCGCTTCGACGCCTGGATCAACTTCAGCCTCGACAACTTCTACAACAACGGCGCGGCCGGCACGACCGAGTTCATCGGCGGCGGCATCGGCTACGACAACGTGGCGACCGACGTCGGCCCTGGCGTCCACATCCTCGCCACCGGCGACGGCGGCTCGGGCTCCGACTGGCGGATCTTCAACGGCGGCGCGTTCCAAAGCACCGACGCCATGCTCGCCGGCACCCGTAACGGCTTCGCGTCGTACTACTCCGACTTCTTGCCCGCCGTTACCGCCCCGGTTGGCCAGCAGCCCGACACCCCGCCGAATGAAAGCACCGCCGGCTCGCCCGGGTTCCAGTGGGTCACCTTCGACATCCAGAACAACGAAGGCTACGTCGTCGTCAAGATCGAGAAGCCCGGCGGCGACACCCTGCCCCTGATCGGCCTCAACGGCACCGGCAACACCGACGGCAACATCGGCCTGACCTACGCCGACTTCTTCTCTTCGGTCAGCACTCAGCCGGAGTTCCAGTTCGGCCTGATCGACAACGTCGTCGTCGACGTCCCCGAACCCGCCAGCCTGGCTTTGATCGGCTTGGGCGGCCTGGCGATGCTGCGTCGCCGCGGCTAAGGCAGTTCAACCTTCACCCAATCTGACCTGAATCAGCCCGCCGCAACGCGGGCTGTTTCTTTGCCGGGGAAGCGAGGCCCAGACCGGTTCGGAGAACGGGGCGTCAGACCACCGTCGGGTAACCCGCGCGGGTGGACTCGAACCACCGGCCTGCCGCTTAGAAGGCGGCTGCTCTATCCAGCTGAGCTACGCGCGGCCGTGAATCTGCTGTTCTCACACGGTATCGGGTCGGCGGCGAACGGGCCGGCCGAATGTGCGGGTTGTGCCGCCAGACCGAGGTCATCGGCTGAGTTTCCGGCGATTCTCGGCTGGGCTTGACCCACGAAGTGGTCGATATATCATTTCATCCGGATCAACGGATGATTCAGACGACGACCACCCCGACCGACCAAGCCCAGCCGGACGCCGTCCTGGCCTGGATGTCGTGCCTCGCCGACGCGACGCGGGTCCGCCTGCTGCGGCTGCTGGAGCAGCAAGAGCTGGGCGTCTCGGACCTCTGTGCCGTGGTCCAGATGCCGCAATCGACCGTGTCCCGGCACCTCAAGGTGCTCGCCGAGCAGGGCTGGGTCACGCACCGCCGGTCCGGGACCACCAACTTTTACCGCGTCATCGCCGACGAACTCGCCCCGTCCCAGCGGGACTTCTGGCGGCTCACCCGCGACAGCGTCGCCGAGTGGGCCACGCTCCGACAGGACGCCGCCCGCCTCGCGACCCGGCTCGCCTCGGGGGCCGGCCGCAGCCGGGCGTTCTTCGCCGGGCTCGCCGCGTCGTGGGACGCGACCCGCGACACGGTCTACGGCCCGCACCTCAACGCCCACGCCCTCGCCGCGCTGCACCCCGCCGAGCGCGCCGTGAAAACCGTGGCCGACTTCGGCTGCGGCACCGCGTCGTTGCTGTCGCTGCTCGCCCCGTTCGTCGACCGATTGCACGGCATTGATGCTTCGCCCGAGATGCTCACCGCCTCGAAGGCGCGGCTGAGCGACACGAAATCGATCACGCTGCACGAAGCCGACCTGACCGACACGCCGCTGGACAACGACTCCGTCGACGCGGCGCTGTCGGTGCTCGTGCTGACATACGTCGAAGACCCGGCCGCTGTCCTCGACGAGATGCAGCGGGTCAGCGCGTCCGGCGGACGCGTCGTGGTGATCGACCTGCTCTGCCACGACCGCGACGACTTCCGCCGCGACATGGGCCAGCAGACCAACGGTTTCACCAAGCCTCAACTCAAACGCCTGTTCGCCGACGCCGGCTTCAATCAGGTCGAGGTTGTCGAGCTCCCGCCCCACCCCGACGCCACCGGGCCCGCCCTGCTGCTCGCTCGCGGCGTCGCCTGACCCGAACCCCCGAAACCCACCCCTACGTTTTTCAAACCCAAAGGATTGACCATGCCCGCCACCGCTACTGCCACCGACCTGCCCACCGCCGACACCGTCGGCAACCTCACGTTCAAGGTCGCCGAGTTCGATGACCGCGAGAAGTTCATAGAGAACGTCGAGTGGGGCCGCAAAGAGATCCGTCTCGCCGAGGAAGAGATGCCCGGACTTATGGCCTGCCGCGCCGAGTACGGCAAGAGCCAGCCGCTCAAGGGCAAGAACATCATGGGCTCGCTGCACATGACCGTGCAGACCGCCGTCCTGATCGAGACCCTTGTCGAGCTGGGCGCGAACGTCCGCTGGGTCTCCTGCAACATCTTCTCGACCCAGGACCACGCCGCCGCCGCGGTGGTAGTCGGGCCGTCCGGCACGCCCGACAACCCCAAGGGCGTGCCCGTGTTCGCGTGGAAGGGCGAGACGCTGGCCGAGTACTGGTGGTGCACCGAGCGCGCCCTCGACTTCGGCGACTTCCAGGGCCCGGACCTGATCGTCGACGACGGCGGCGACGCCACCATGCTCATCCACAAGGGCGTCGAGTTCGAGAAGGCCGGCAAGGTCCCCGGCCCCGAGACCACCGACAACGCGGAGTTCAAGGAAGTCCTCAAGACCCTCGCCCGTTGCCTCGAAGAATCGCCGGACCGCTGGACCAAGGCCGCCGCGACTTGCAAGGGCGTTAGCGAGGAGACCACCACCGGCGTGCACCGGCTCTACGAGATGATGCGCGACGACAGCCTGCTGTTCCCCGCCATCAACGTCAACGACTCCGTCACCAAGAGCAAGTTCGACAACCTGTACGGCTGCCGGCACTCGCTGATCGACGGCATCTTCCGCGCCTCCGACGTCATGGTCTCCGGCAAGGTCGCCGTGGTCTGCGGCTACGGCGACGTCGGCAAGGGCTGCTGCCAGTCGCTGCGGGGCCAGGGCGCCCGCGTGCTCGTCACCGAGATCGACCCGATCTGCGCCCTGCAGGCCGCGATGGAGGGCTACGAGGTCACGACCCTCGACGACGCGATCGCCGAGGCCGACATCGTCATCACCACCACCGGCAACTTCAACATCATCACCGTCGACCACATGCAACGCATGAAGGACAAGACGATCGTCGGGAACATCGGCCACTTCGACAACGAGATCGAGATGGCCAAGCTCGAGAAGGTCGCCACCCGCACCAACATCAAGCCGCAGTACGACGAGTGGACCTTCGAGGACGGGCACTCCGTGCTGATCCTCGCCGAGGGTCGGCTGCTCAACCTCGGCTGCGCAACCGGGCACCCGTCGTTCGTGATGTCTGCCTCGTTCACCAACCAGACGATCGCGCAGATCGACTTGGCCCTGAACGCCGACGGCAAGGAGACGCTCTCGGGCGCGACCTACGAGACCGGCAAGGTCTACGTGCTGCCCAAGATCCTCGACGAAAAGGTCGCCCGCCTCCACCTCGACAAGCTCGGCGTCAAGCTCACCGAGCTCTCGAAAGAACAAGCCGACTACATCGGCGTCCCGGTCGAGGGCCCGTACAAGCCCGAGCACTACCGGTACTGAGCGAAAACCAGATTCTCTGCCCACTCAAGCTCACGGCCGTCTCCCGGCCGTGGGCTTCTTTTTTGGGACGACGACGCCCCTGATGCACTTGTCAAAGAAAGAGTCTGCGACGCAGCGATCGCGTCGGGCCACCCGCGTTCGGACGGGACTCTTCGGGACGCAAAGCGGAACGGCGGAGGCGCCCGGCGGGCAACGTGGTGAGCCGGTCGCGGCGGATTGAGTGAGGGAACTCGAAGTTCGGGTCACTCAACCGGCCACTGTCGCAAGACCACGAAACGCAGACCCGGGAACGTCACATCCGTCCGGCGAGGTGTCGCCCCACCCGCCGCGCTCCCCGCGGGGGCACCGGCTCTACCCATGCGACAACCCGCGCGGTTGTGCGCAAAAACCCGGCCTCTCGAAAACGCTGAACGTCAGGCCGCGTCTTTCTTCGCCTGTTTCTCGAGCGCCTTGGCCTGCTTCTCGCGCTCGGCGAGCTTGGCCTGGCGTTGGCGGAACTTGGCCTTGGGCGCGACGTGGAACGTGGCGACGCACGTGCCGCACTTCTTCTGCTTCTCGTCCTTCTTCACCACCGCCTGGAAGATCGTCATGTCGACCGTGATGTTGAACTCGTCGCCGTGCGCAACAAGCGCGTCCAGGTCGTCGCGCGGCTCGACGCGGTACACCGCCGGGCCCACGCAGGGGCGGCGGAAGCTGTAGTGCATCTCCTTGCAGACAACGGTGTAGTCGCCGCCGGCCTTCTTGAAGATGTACATCCCGCCGGCGACCTCGGAGTTCGCGAGCAGCGCCGCGCCCGCCATCGCGTTGTACCAGTTCTTGTTGAACCGGCTGAACGGCAGGATGCACTCGAAGTGCTCGGTCGTGTCGTCGCCGGCGATGGAGTGGTCGGCGTACCCGGCCTTGCCGCGGAACTTGATCCCGGACCGGTAGGCCAGCGGCAGGAAGATCCACGAGCACACGCGGTGCCCGAGGTTGTCCTTGGTCGACCACAGCGAGAACTTCTTCTCGCCCCAGCGGACGAGCTTGCCCCACCAGTTGGTCGGCGGGTCCTCGAACGTGACCCGCTGCGGGATCACGACGCCGCTGTCGGTCGACGCGGCGTCGGCGGGCGTGTCCGTGTGGGGCTCGGTTTGGGTTGCTTCGGCGGTGGTCATGCCAGATCAATCATAGCCGGTGACGCGGCGTCACCCGACCTAGCCCCCGGCGAGCCGCCGGGGCCGGCCACCACGAGCCGGGACTCCGTGGCCCGCCGGCCCATTGCCCCAGGGCTGAATCCGAGAAAAGTCGCACGTGGGGTGCCCCGCCTCGCCCAGGCAATGTGTGGACGTTGTTCCGAACAAGAACGCTTCACGCTGCGCATGAAATGCGGCACCCGGCTAAAGGTAGAGGCGGAAAGCTTCGCCGCTCAGAAGCATGCGTATCGCCAGCCACGCGCCGGATTCAAGAACAAGATAGATCACAGTGAAGATCAATCCATCCCGATAGGCCCAACGCAGGATCAGACAGGAGAGGCTGAACATCACGATCGCAGTGACGCCAAGCGAAATGACTGGCGGTGAAAACTTCACGCCGGCGACAATCAAAGCATGCGGGAAGAAGACGATCGTCGGGAGACCTGCGATTGCGTGTGTCCAAGAGAGTCGCCTGGTCTTAATCCATCTCAGCGATACAAGAAGCGTGATCAGTGCTATTACGAACTTCGCGAAGATCGCTCCGACGGTTTCTGCAAGCAGTTCGGGACGCATCACCAAAGCACCAGCATCCACAACTAACCAGATGGCCGCCACGAGCAGCAGAACCGATGGGAACACCTCATAAGGGAAGCGGGCTAGCGATCGAGAGTCCTGAGCCATCTTTCCCCCTTGCGGAAGCCAGCACAAAAACCTGGATCACTGCAGGTTCACCGGCATGACCACGTACAGGAAGTTTGGGCCGGTGCGGAGGATGCCGGGTTTGTTGGGGGCCTTGAACTCGAGGTGGACCTGGTGGTCGTCGACGACCTTGAGGGCGTCGAGGAGGTACGCGGGGTTGAAGCCGATCTCGAGGTCGTCGCCGTTGTACTCGGGGACGGGGACGTTGATCTCGGCCTCGCCCATCTCGGGGGCCCGGCTGGAGAGCGTGAGCCCATCGGCGCTGAACGCCATGCGGACGCCCTTGGACTCCTCGTTGGTCAGCAGCGCCGCGCGGCGGACGGCGGAGATGAAGCCGTCGGTCTCGAGGGTCGCTTTCTTGTCGCCGTCCTTGGGGATGACGTCGCTGTAAGGGGGGAAGTTGCCCTCGACGAGGTTGGATGCCATGACCGCGTCGTCGGTCTTGAACAGGATCTGGTTGTCGGCGAGCTTGACCGCGACGTTCTGCTCGGCGTCGTCGAAGAGCTGGAGCAGGAGTTGCAGGGCCTTGCTCGGCACGATCGCGGACTTAGCGGTCTTGTCGTCGGAAGCGGCCTTGCACTTGCCGTTGGCGAGCGCGAGGCGGTGCCCGTCGGTGGCGACGACGGCGAGCTTGTTGCCGGTGCGTTCGAAGAGGACGCCGTTGATGGCGTAGCGGGAGTTCTCGCGGGCGGTGGCGAAGAGGGTCTGGGCGACGAGGCGGTGGAGGTCGCCGGCGTTGATGGTGAAGTCGGGGTCGCCGGGGAAGTCGACCTTGGCGGGGTAGTCGGCGGGCGGGTGGCCGTAGATCTTGAACTTGGAGTCGGAGCCGGTGACCTCGGCGACGTCGCCCTGGGCGCTGAGGGTGATGGTGGCGTCGATGGACTCGCGGACGATGGCGTTGAGCTTGTCGGCGGGGATGAGGGCCTCGCCGGGCTCGCCGACCTCGACGCGGGGGCTGGCCAGGCGGACGGAGACCTCGGTGTCGGTGGCCTCGAGGGTCAGGCCGGAGTCGGCGTCGGCGGAGAGCTTGACGCAGGTGAGCACGGGCTTGGGCGTGCGGGCGACCACGACCCGGCCCACGAGGGCCAGCGAGTCGACCAGGGCGCCGCGGTCGCAGATGACTTTCATAGGAACGTCCTTGCCGGCGGACGGCGGAGGGGCGTGGGGGCGGGCCCGAGTACGGGTCAGGCCGGCGGCAACGTGCTGTCGGTCCGGTCCCCAAAACCGCCTGCAGAGCCCCGGAACGTACCCCGGAACGGCCCGGCTTGCAACGCGGCGGGGGTTGCTTACACTGTGCGGCTCGCCGTGGCGGACGGGTTCCGTTCGGCGACGCTTCCATCCCACCCGAGTCGCAACCTCAACAAAGGCCAACACCATGGGCAAGGGCGCCAAACCCTGCAAAGGCATCGGCAAGCGGGCCCGCATCACCGCCAAGGGCAAGGTCCGCTTCAGCCGCACCGGCAAGCAGAAGCTCAACGGCCACGAGCGCGGCGAGACGCTGCAGGACCGCCGCGGTTACGTGTTCGCCACGCCGACGACGATCAAGAAGCTCGAGGTGCAGTTGCACCGCCGGTTGACGCCGGCGAAGTGAGGCGGATTGCCGGTTGAGGGTGGCCAAGTGCCGGCTTGATCTCGGCGCTGCCCTCCATCGAAAAACGACAATCCTCGATTGAAAATAAAACCACTCGCGGACCGGGTCCCGAAGCGAGGCACGCCTGCCTCCCCCATATCCGCCCCACCCCGGAATGCCGGGAAGGAGACACGCCATGCCGCGTGCAAGCAAGGGCGCCGCTCGGCGTCAAGCCAAGAAGCGTTGGTTCCAGAAGGCGAAGGGCAACCGCCTCGGACGCAGCAAGCACTGGCGCAGCGTCAAGGAGTCGGTCGTCCGCGCCGGCGTCAACCAGTACCGCGACCGCCGGCTGGTCAAGCGCGACTACCGCCAGTTGTGGATCGTGCGCATCAGCGCCGCGTGCAAGCAGCGCGGCATCAGCTACAGCCGGTTCATCAACGGGCTCAAGCACGCCGGCATCGACCTGAACCGCAAGATGCTCAGCGAGATCGCCATCCACGACGAGGCGGCGTTCGACGCTCTGGTCGAGAAGGCCAAGGCCGCGTCGCCGGCGTTGAAGGCGGCGTAAACCGAGGCTGCGGTTTTACCCGGTTTGACATCCCGATATGGATCGAGGCCCGCGCCCCCGCCGCGGGCCTTTTTTCTGGACTCGGTTTGTGGTGCCGTTAAGATCAAACCCGAGTGATTCATTTGTACGCCCGGGAGAACCCATTCCATGCAACGTCTTGCCCCACGACTCGCCGCCACGATCGGCGGTCTGGCGGTTGTGATTTCCACCGTCGCCGCGTCCGCGACGGTGACCTTTGACTTTGTCACCGTCGGCAACCCCGGCAACGCGCGCGACCCGGTCACCCGGCACGGCGCGGTCGCCGAGGAGTACCGCATCGCGACCACAGAGGTCAGCTACGCGCAGTACGCCGAGTTCCTCAATGCCGTGGACCCCTCGGCCGCCAACGCGCTGCGGCTCTACAACACCAGCATGCGGAGCAACACGGGCGGCGGGATCGACCTGGTCGCCGGCAACCCCGCGGGGTCGCGTTACGTCCCCGTGGCGGGGCGGGAGAACCTGCCGGTCAACCGCGTGTCGTGGTTCGACGCGGCGCGCTTCGCGAACTGGTTGCACAACGGCCAAGGGAACGGCAGCACCGAGACCGGCGCATATGACTTCGGCCCCCTCGACGCCAACAACGAGCCGCTGGACCCGCGGTCGATCGGGCGCAACCCCAACGCCGAGGTGTTCCTGCCCTCCGAGGACGAGTGGTACAAGGCCGCGTACCACAACGCCGCCGCCGGCACCGCGGGTAGTTACTTCCTCTACGCCACCGGCAGCAACGCCGAGCCGATCAGCGACCACCCCGACGACAACCCGTTCGCCGTGAACTACGTCAACGACGACGGCATCGACAACGGCTTCAACGACGGCTACGCGATGAGCCGGTCCACGCGGTTCCCCATCCCCGGGCACAGCCCCGTCGGCGCTTACACCCAGGCGGCCAGCCCATACGGCACGTTCGACCAGAGCGGAAACGTGTGGGAGTGGACCGACACCGGGCTCGGCCCGCTCCGTCGCTTGCGCGGCGGGTCGTGGCGTTCCAGCGCCAGCATCCTCAACGCCCGGAGCGTGCAGCCGACGACCGGCTCGCCCCACACCTCTGAAGACGAACAGATCGGCTTCCGCGTCGCCGCCGCGGTCGCGATCTCGGGCCTGCCCGGCGACTACAACAACAACGGGCAAGTCGAACAGGGCGACCTCGATCTGGTGCTGCAGAACTGGGGGCTCGACAGCAACGGGGGCAGCCCCACCGGCTGGAGCAACGACCTGCCCGACGGCGTGATCGACCAGGCCGAGCTCGACGGTGTCCTGCAGAACTGGGGCGGGACCGCGGCCCCGGACCTGCGCGGCACGAGCGTGCCCGAGCCGGCGACGGCGGCGTTGCTCGGGCTCTGTGCCCTGGTCGTCCGGCCGTGGCGCACCCGCAAGGCTCGCGGGTAGGATGCCCGGATGAACAAGTCCGGCTCTAACGGCGCTCAATCGAATGGTCACGCCCCCCAGGCCCTCGGCGACCGCGAGGCGATGCTCGCGCGCGACACCTGGCGGATGTTCCGCATCCTCGGCGAGTTCACCGACGGGTTCGAGGTGATGAACTCCATCGCCCCGGCCGTGTCCATCTTCGGCTCGGCGCGCACGCCCGAAGACCGGCCCGACTACCAGCAGGCCATGGCGTGCGCCGGCAAGTTCTGCGCCAAGGACTTCGCGGTCATCACGGGCGGCGGCCCGGGGATCATGGAGGCCGGCAACCGCGGGGCGTACGAGTGCGGCGGCGTCAGCGTCGGGCTGAACATCAAGCTCCCCCACGAGCAGGCGCCCAACCCGTACCAGACGCACAGCATCGACTTCCGCTACTTCTTCGTCCGTAAGGTGATGTTCGTGAAGTATGCCTGCGGCTTCGTCATCTTCCCCGGCGGGTTCGGGACGATGGACGAGTTCTTCGAGTCGCTGACGCTGATCCAGACCATGAAGATCGAGCCGTTCCCGGTGGTGTGCGTCGGGCACGACTTCTGGGACGGGCTGCTGGACTGGGTCGCCGGCACGCTGCGCGACGGGTACCAGACGATCAGCCCGAAGGACCTGGACCTCGTGACGGTAACCGACGACATCGACGAGGCGGTGGAGATCGTGGTGAAGGCCTACGACCCCGAGCAGTACCGCCGCGGCGTGGAGACCGCGCTGCCGGGCGTGATGCAGATGGCGCGTCGGGTCGTCGAGGGCAGCAACACGGCGATCTGACGCGGCTGCGGCCCCGACGGCCGACGACCGAAAAACCTTGACCGCGCGAGGAGCGGCTTGTTATCGTTAGGCATCCAGGTTTCTTTTCGGAGGGAATCAGACATGAGCGTCCGCACCAGCGTTGGCTTCGCCGTTGTCGGTCTGGCCTTGAGCACGCCCGCCGCGGGAACCTCACTGACCATCTCCCTTGGCGTCCGCGAAACCGCGCAGGCGGTCATCGACGGCGGGGGCACGCCGGACCCGCTTGACGTGGGCAGCGACGGCGGCACGGCCGGCGGCATCGAGTGGATCGACCTGGACGGGCAGACGCTGGAGTTGAACGGGCAACTCCAGGGGTTGACCTGGGACCTCGAAGCCGGGGTCACGCAGACCACCGCGTTCGCCGGCAGCACCGCCAACGGCCTGCTCGAGGGTCCGTACGGCACCATCGAACACATCCGCATCCTCAACAGCGACGGCGAGACGCTCCCGATCCGGTTGGGCTATTGGAACGTGAACTTCACCCCGCCCAATGGGCCCGCCTTAGACGTGTTTTTTGAACCCTTCGACGACGGGGATCAGGTCCTGTTCCGCGAGCCCGGCTTCTCGGGGTCAACGGAGACCAACCTGCTGCCCGGCTCGACTTCGAGTGTGCAGCGACCCGTCCCCGGCGAACTCAAGCAGTACGTCTCGGAGTTTCAGTTTGTCGACAACGACCCGACCCGCTGGGTGCGTCACACCACTTTCAACACCGACATGCTGGGCAATCCTGAGATCGGCTTCAACGGCCGGGTCACGCTGACACTGCAGGGCGTGGCCGTGCCCGAGCCCGGCTTCCTGACCGGCGCCCTGCTGGCCGGAGCACTTGGCCTGCTGCGGCGGCGCTGATCGGTCTTGAGGGTTAAGAAACCTCTGCCCGGCCCGCGCAAGAAAACGCCGCGTCGGTACAACGCGGCGTTCGTGGGGTTGTTTCCGTTGACCGCAATCAGGCGCGCCGGCGACGCAGCATCGCCAAACCGCCCAAGCCGAGCAGCGCGGCGACGCCGGGCTCGGGGACGAGTTTGAGGTCGTCGATCTCGACGAACGAGCCGTTCCAGAAGGTGTTGTTGGCGTCGAAGTCTGGGCCGGTGAGGTTGGTCGAAAACGCGATAAGCAGGTTGTCGCCGGCGTTGGCCGTGAACGAACTCGTGGTCACCGTGACCGGGCCGAGCGAGACGCCCGGGTCGGTGTCGATGACGGCCAAGCCTGTGCCCGGGTCGGCGGGGTTGAGGATGGCGAGGTCCGACGGGTTCGGGCCGCGGTGCACGCCGTTGACCACGGCGCCGATCTCGTACTGGTCGATGGTGCCGGTGTTCGTCTGTTCGAGGTTGAAACGGGCCTCGACAGCGTACGTGCCGGCGGCGGGGATGACCGCTTCATAGATCACGTAGACGCCGTTGGTGAAGCCGCCGTCGTCGATGCGGAGGAATCCGCCGCCGTCGGAGGGGGTGCCGAAGGCATCGGTGGTGATGTCGTAGTAGGTGCCGAAGGCGTTGGTGCCGCCGTCCGCGGGGTTGGGGTGGTTGACCGCGGTCACGCCGCCCGAGAAGTCGTCGATCACGACCGCCGAAGCCGAAGCCGCGAGAACGGTGGCGGCGACGCTGGTTCCAAGCACACGCAAGCTCATGGGGCTACTCCTCCGCTAACAATCTCTCGCCTGAAGGATACCGCGTCACGTAGGAGTCACCAAGCGGTCTTCTGAAACTTCTGGGCGGTGGGCCGCGAAATCGGGCCGCTGACGGGGTGTTGGATCCCCTAGATTGACACGCGGACCGACCTCGGACCACGCCTCAAACGCAGGAAACCCCGCCTCTGCGATGTTTTGGCTTGCTGGCTGGACGATCTGCCGGTATATTTTATGAAAGTTTCACGGTTCGGGAAGGTCTCGCAGGCCAGTCTAGCGGCCTGCGGGTGGGCTTCGATTCGATACCCAGATTTGGAGGAAAGACACGATGCGGAAGACTGTTCTCATGGCCGGCGTCGCCGGCGCGTTTGCGGTGGCCTCGGCCCAGGCAATGACGATCGTCGACGAGGACTTCGAGTCCTACGCCGACACCGCGGCCCTGGGCGGCGTCTGGTCGCTCGGCGACGGCACGCTCGACACCGCCTTCGGCAACCCCGGGCAGTCGCTCAACCACCCGGGCACCGGCGGCAGCTTCAGCGGTGGAAACACCAACAGCCTCAGCTTCCCGGAGGTGATCCCGACCGGCAGTGAAGTGCTCACTTTCTCCGTCGACATCTACGACGACGGCACCAGCGCTAACAAGCGGACCACGGCCGGCCTGCGGCAAGCGTCGCCCGCGGCAAACCTGATCGAGATGGGGATGTACAACAACCCCAACCACTACGCCTACCGCGTGATCCTCTTCGGCGCGGGGGACCCGAGTTGGGTCGCGTTTGACAACCTCGTCGACGACGGCGGCAGCCCGATCGTCAACGAACCCGTGGCCGGCTGGCACACCTTCTCGGCCGACATCACCGAGTCGAGCATCGACTTCACCCTGGACCTCAACGGCGACGGCAACATCAACGCGACGGCCAGCGTCGCGATCGCCCCGGTCGATCCCGGGTTCGACATCATCCGCCTCGGCGGGCCGTCCGACCTGAGCTCCGCGGGGGGCGGCGTCAGCTTCGACAACGTCTCACTGGTGCTTATCCCCGAACCCGGCACCGCCGCCCTGCTCGGCCTCGGCGGGCTCGCGATGCTGCGTCGGCGCTCAGCTTAAACCCAAGACGCGAACACCAGCCCCATAGCCCCGCCTCACGGCGGGGTTTTTTGTGGGGGCCACCTGCGACTCTCGACGAACGGAGGGCTTGCCGAAGCGGGCCAAAACCCTTGCTCGTCCTCCATCATGGCGATACTCTCATAAAGAGTTTGGTCCCATCGCTTGCAGACGGGGTCTTCCCCCAAGACCGAAGGAGAGAAAGAGATGCCCTTCCGTTGCGCCTTTATGGTTGCCGCCGCCACGGTGTTGTCGGCCGGCGCCCAGGCAGCCTTTGTCATCGAGATCGACACCGACGGCGCCGACGACGGCGTCCTGACCTTCAACGCCAACTTCGCTTTCGGCGGCGATACGACCACCGCGTCGCAGTCGGCCGCGACCGGCGCGGTCGGGACCACGGGCGGCGACAGCATCTTCGGCGGCGACGGCGCTAACGATCCCGACACCTACCTCTACACCTACACGCCCGGCACCGATGCCGACAACTTCTTCCCCAACCCGGGCGACCTGCTCGGGACCGGCGTCGTGGCCGGTGGGCTCGTGGGTGGCGGGGACGGGCTCTACGGGATTTACGCCACCTGGCCTTTCACCCAGAACGTGAGTGGCGGTCTCACCAACTTCGAGCTCGTGGACACCGGGACCAACACCACCGTGTTCTCCACCTCGATCGACCAGAACGACAAGGGCGACGACTGGGTCCGCCTCGGCTACGCGAACCTCACCGCGGGAACCACCTACGAGTTGAGTCAATCATCGACCAGCAACTCGTTCGTGTCTCAGCGCGCAGCGGCCGTCATGTTCGAGCTGCCTGAACCCGCCTCGTTGGGCCTCGTCGCCCTCGGCGGCGTGGCGGTCCTGCGACGTCGCTCGGCGTAAGGCCCGATCAATGAGTTGACCCCTAATGACCCCGCTACCTCAGCGGGGTTATTCTTTATCTCAAGCATTCCCCGGCAAGCGTCGAGCCCCTCACCGCGTTACCGGTAGATCGCCTTGATTTCCGCACTGGGGTAGTAGAACCGCAGGATCGCCGCGTGGTCGTTCCCGGCTTTTGCCATGCCCTGAGCGCCCCACTGCGAGAGCCCGACGCCGTGCCCGTAGCCGTGGCCGTCGAGGAAGTGCACGGTGTTGCCGTGAAGTGCGGGCGTGAAGTGCCCGGAGTAGAGCGTGTTGTCCTTGCCAGCCTTCGGGCTGCCGGGCGCGTCGGTGTTGGCGGCGTGACGGAGTTGGTCCGCCCGGATGGTGTACCGCAGGCCCGCGCCGTCGTCGACAAAGTACGCCTGGTGCCGGCCGCCGGCGTTGGTCTGCGCGACCGTGATGTTGCGGATAGGAGCCTGCAAACCGGCGATCGGGTGGTCGTTTCGTTTGCCCCAGGCGTTGACGCGGCGGACGAGGTCCGTGTTCTCGCGAGTGGCCGACCAGCGGTGACGGTTGCTGATCTGGTCCCACGTGCCCTGACGTCTCCCGCGTAGCGGCGCCATGTCCGGCGATCGATCGGGGAACGTCAGGTGGCCGTCGGCGCTGAGCCCCCCGTGCGCCGAGCTATAGAACGCCGGGACGAAGCGACCCTCAAACACCAACACCTGTCCGCGAGTCGCGCGCACGGCATCGCGCGGCTTGCTCGCCGTCGTAACGCCGACGTAGGCCTGGCTCGCCGTCGTTGACTCGAGGTCCCACGCCTTGCCTTTCCGCCGGGAGCGGTCGATCTCCCACAACGCGTAGCTCCGCGCCGCGACCGCCTGGGCCCGGAACGCCGCGGGTTCCCAGCTCGGGTACAACTCCCGCTGCAGCACGCCCGGGAGGTACGCCTCCATGTCGACGGTGTTGACGACGTCGATGCGGTCCGTGGGTTGGGCGTTGCGCCGGGCGGCGATGAGCAGCAGCGTCCCGGGGTAGGCGTTGCCGTCGAGCTGCACCGGGCGTGCGTCCGCGGGTTCAACCTTGATCCACGGCCCGGCGTGCCGCATGGCCGCCACGCCGGGGCCACGAAACACCCACGCCCCGCTACGCCGCGTGAACGTCAGCTCCCCACGCATCGTCGCGGGTTGCCCGGTCGACGCGCTCAGCCGGAACCCGCCGCCCGCCGACGACACCTTGACCGACTGGGCCCCGCGCACGATGCGCACCCGTACCTCCGGCTCGCTGGGGAACTGATCCGCCGCCGGCGCGGTTGGGCCGAGCTCGCCCGGTTTGGTCGAGGCTGAAACACTGTCCGCCGCACACCCGACGGCCGCGACCAGCCACAACGCCGTCAGCACGCCGCAGACCCGCAACCCGAATCGTGACCTGATCATCCGCGCAGCATAAACCGGGTCGCACCTCGGCCCAAGGCCGTGTCGCCGCGTCACGCTTCGACCCCATGACGCCGGGGCCGGGCCAGTACAATCCCTCGCATGCCGCTGGCAAGGACGCCCACCCGTTGGCAACGCCGTACCGACGCGTTGCCCGACCCCGCCCTCGTCGAATCCCTTCAACGCGAGTTGCGCGTCCCACCCTTGGTTGCGCAGCTGCTGGCCCAACGCGGGTACACCGACCCGAAGGCGGCGCTGCGTTTCCTGCAACCCAAGCTCACGGACCTTGCGGACCCCGCCGCCCTCCCCGGCGCGATCGACGCCGCGCAACACCTGGCCGAAGCGGTCCAGCAGCAACGCCCCATCGTGGTCTACGGCGACTACGACGTCGACGGCATCACCGCCGCCGCGATCCTCTACCACAGCCTCGCCGAGCTGCACCACCACCTCCACGGCACGCACCGCGCCAAGGCCCCCGTCGCCACCTACGTGCCGCACCGCATCGACGAGGGTTACGGCCTCAACGCCGACGCGCTCGACGCCATCGCCGCCTACCGCCCCTTCCCCAACCTCAGACCCGCCGACGCAGCGCCGCCGATGGTGGTCACCGTCGATTGTGGCGTCACGGCCACCGAGACGGCGGCGCACGCGCAACAACTCGGGCTGCCGCTCATCATCACGGACCATCACGCGTTCGACGCCGACCGCTTGCCCGACGCGCTCGCGTTGGTCCACCCCGAGCTCGGGCTTAAATCGAATGACACCGATGACACCGACGCGATGCCCAGCGGCGCCGGGGTCGCGTTCCTGCTCGCCTGGCAGACGATGCGCACAGCCACCCGTGCCGAACGCCTCGCCCCGCCACTGCAGAAGCTCCTCGTTGACCTGCTCTCGCTCGCCGCGTTGGGCACAGTGGCCGACCTCGTGCCGCTGCGCGGCATCAACCGTGTGATCGCCTCGGCCGGGCTACAGCGCATCAAGCAGACGCGCTTCGCCGGGCTCAACGCGATGATCGACGCGGCGGGGCTGCGGCCCGACTCCGAAAAGGTCGACGCGTACCACGTCGGGTTCGTGCTCGGCCCGCGTCTGAACGCGTGCGGCCGGATGGGCCACGCCCGCCAGGCCGTCGAACTCCTCACCACCGCCGACGCCGCGCGTTCCGCCGAGTTGGCCGCGTTCCTCACGAAGCAGAACGAGCAGCGCCGCGGCGTCGAACGCGAGGTGTTCGACGCCGCGTGCGGACGCATCGACGCCGAGGGTCACGCCACCGACGACCGCCGGGCGATCGTGCTCGACGACCCGGACTGGCACCCGGGCGTGGTCGGCATCGTCGCGTCGCGGCTCG
>JANQPR010000025.1 GCA_028285385.1 Phycisphaera sp. | reverse complement strand
CTTCACGCTCGCGGCAGAGCTGAACGTTGGATGAAGTTGCTGTGACTATGACTCGACAGGCCGAACGGCGTCCCGCCCCTCGTTCTGGGGCTTGTTAATCGTCGTAGCGGTGAGAGTGGGAGCAAGTAGCGATGCCGCAAAGGGAACGAAGTTGATCACAGATGAGATTCTGGGTAGTCGTTCCGTGCTAGCCGCAGAAACAGGAGCTTGGCGGGTGGGCGCGACGCGGGTTAGTCTGTTGGTTGATCTGGCCACCCCTCGTGGCGGAGACGAACCAATGGCGTGCTTGGTAACGGTGGAGGGTCCTGATGTTGACAGGATGATCCCGTTGGGCCGTGGGGTAACCGTGGTTGGCCGGGATAAATCGCTGAAGGTACAGCTCGCGGATCCTCGGACTTCGCGGCGGCACTTCCGCGTGACTCTGTAGTGGCGCAGCAGATTGTGCGCGTAGCGGATCGAAGTTCGTGACAGCTTTTCCCCCCTGGTCTTGACCGCCCCCTGTCCTCCCCGACGAATGTAGCCTTCGAGCATGCGTCTGCTCTCCGGCTCGGGGATTCGACGGATCATCTGTGGGGTGGCGATCGTCCTGGGTCAAGCGTATCAGTTGGCTCGATCCAGGCTGGCGGGCTGGGCTCACCAACGCTGGATCGACTGCTCCAAAATGATCACGAGGCAACCGAGGCCGAGCTGCTTCGACGAGAACTGGACATCTTCCGAAAGCAACGGGCTTCGATGAAGTCGCACAAACGCCCGGTCTACGGGCCCGAGCAACGCTGGGCCATCCTGCAACTCATGCGGCTGCGCGGATGGAACGTTCAGACGACGGCTGACCGGTTCGTGCTTCACCACAACACCATCCGCCACTGGATCAACGCTGTCCATGCCGACTCCGCGGGCCGGCTGCTGGCGGGTGTGCCCTGGAACCGCATCGACGACTCGGTCCGTCACGCCATACACATGTTGCGAGCCTTGTTCCCTGAACCCGAGTTCGGACGGCGGAACATCGCGATCCACCTGCTCCGAGCCGGCATCCAAGTCAGCTCGAGGACCGTGCAGCGTGTTCTCCGGGAAGAGAAGCCCAGACGACCCAGGCGGCGCGTGGCTCTCCGATCCGCGGATGGTGTCGAACCTCGAGCAATTCTCGATCCCCGGTGTCCCAACCAAACCTGGCACCTCGATCTGACCACAGCCCAGATTCTGTGGCTCAAATACTCCATCGCCGCCCTTCTCGATGGAGCGACGCGACGTGTTCTTACACTCAAGGTAGTCCGGGGAGCTCCTACAACCGAAGATATGGCCGGTCTGGTCAAACACACCACCAAGGAGCACGACACGCCTCGCTTCTTGATCACTGATCATGGCTGCCCGTTCTGGAAAGCCTTCCATGCAGGGATAGGGCCTTTTGGCATCCACCACGTGCACGGCCCCGTCCGCAAGCCCTGTTTCAACGGCAAGGCCGAACGCTTCTTTCGAACACTGCGCATTGGGTTACGAGGCGTACTTCTACCGATCGGCGTGCGGCGTATCCAGCAACGCCTCGACCAATACCGAGAGTGGTACAACCGCCACCGGCCCCATCAAGCGCTCGACGGGCTGACACCGGACGAAGCCTGGCTTGGCGGAACGCTGCCCGAGCCGATCCCGTTCCGAACCGTCGATCCGCACAAACCGGTGATCACGGTCGAACGCGCACCGTGTCGAGGGGACCCAAGACTCGCGTCGGTGCGGATTCGAATCGCGGCTTGAACAACATGATGCATTGAACCAGAAACCGCGCGGTCGTTGCGCCTGTCCGCGATCTGAACATGTCAAAGAGCCGCGGTTGAAGCCTACCGCAGCCAGTCACAAGCCGCTGCGCCACTACACAAAACCTCGCTCAGAGCCCGGGAAACGCGGTCGAAAAGAAGAACGCCACTGGCATTGGCCGGCGGCGTCTCGTGTTAACCGTTCGGTTGCAGGGGTTCGCAACCGGATTTGAAGCTCCTTGTTTGAACCAGGTGCGAACCGACATCGCGCGCGAGCTTTGAGAGATTCCGCAAGACTTCGCGCGGCGGGTTAGCGCGCCACGTAAGTTTAGGTGCCGACTAATCTTGACCCTGTTAACCACTCGGTCAGAGGCCCCTCAAGACCGCCGGATTGGTCGCCGAGTTGTCGCATTTAGGCACCTTCATGCAACAGCAGTTCGAACCGTTTAACAAGGTTGTTGCGTGAAGGGTCTTCGACGAACAACATCGAACCGAGAGACCCCCGCTGGAACAGCCCTCGATCGGTACTCTACGGGCCCATCAGCGCTGTTCGAAAACTACGTTCCTTCCGGAAGTGGTTGATTCCGCAGTAACTTGTGACATTCGCCCATGATCCCGTTCCTGCAACCGTTGCTGATCGTTTTGGCTCGATGCGTCTGCTCTTCACTTTTCAAACAACTGATCGGTCATACTTTACGGCGGAGTTTTATATCCGAACAGGCGCGCCCGGCTCGCTCCTAAATTCTGGTTAAATCAAAACTGGGGGTTGACGTAAAATGGGATATCTGTAGAATGTATCGACCATAATGTTAACGTTATTATTTTAGAAATAGTTGTGTAAAAGTTGGTCTGCTCACAACCATCCCGCTTGGTTTTCCCAGGTTAACGCGACCCTACTCCCTTTACTTCCGAGGATAAAAAGATGAATGTGCCCTTTCTCCCACGAGTTATTGGTGTGCTGTGCAATGCGCCATTTTCCCAATTCAAGGAAGGCCCAGCTCTGGCGCAATCGATGCCCACGGGTTCAGGTTTTGAAGCACTGGAAAGCCGGATGCTCTTGAGCGGCGTGGAGTTCCCCAGTGACGCCAACATCATCGACGTCACGACCGTGATCGAAGACGGTATCGATCTGGCGGACAACAGCAACGACGACACCGCCGCGATCCAGGCGGCACTGGACAGTTTCGCCGGGGGTGGGGGCGGAGGCGGGACGATCCTGTACTTCCCCGACGGCACCTACAACATCTCGGCCACTCTGCTTCCGTCGATCGACGACGGCCTGGTCAAGCGGACCATCTTCCAAGGCCAGAGCCGAACCGGCACCATCTTCAAGCTCGCGGATAACGATCCTGATTTTAATGACGCGTTGAACCCCGCGGCGGTCATCAACTTCAAGAACGGCACGAACCCCGCGGCCCAATCGTTCCGCAACGCCGTGCGTGACCTGACCATCGACGTGGGCACCGACAACGACGGGGCGATCGGCATCAACTTCGTCGGCAACAACAACGCCTCGATCCGCAACGTCGAGATCAAGAGTTCCGACGCCCAGGGCGATGGCTACGCGGGGATCAACACCAACTTCAGCGAAAACGGCCCGTTCCTCGTCGAGAACACCAAGATCGATGGGTTCGACTACAGCGTGATCGTCGGCCCGACGAACATCAACAGCCAGGTCTTTTCCGATATCACGGTCGATAATTTTGATATCGCGGGCTTCAAGCAGTTCCAGAACAGCTCGCAAGGCGTCTCGATCTTCGACCTCAGCAGCACGGGTGGCGCCGGCGCGGTGGTGGATTTCGCGGTGGACGACCCCGACCCGGCCGTCTCGATCGTCAACGCGAATGTGACCGCGGGGACCGGGGCCACCGTCGCCTTTGATCTCGGGGCGATCGCCTACCTTCGGGGCGTCACCACCAGCGGCTATACCACCGGGCTCGAACATTTCTGGGACAGCTCGAGCACCACTGTTTCGGGCGACCTGACCGATTTTGAGTTCGCAGGCAAGGGAGACACCGGCAACCCCGACAGCGGCTACCGCTACGCCTTCGGAGACGAGGACCTCTCGGGTTTGGGCCTGAGCCTTGAGATGGCGCCCGATATCGCCTGGGGCAACATCAACACCGATTGGGTTAACCCGTTCCCGTCGGGTGAGGGCGCCCCGGTCCCCACCGGTGATCAGACCGCGGTGATCCAGGCCGCCATCGACACCGCCGGCACCAAGACCGTCTACTTGCCCCGCGGCAGCTACCAGATCGACGGCACCCTGGTTATCCGCGGCGACGTCGAACGCATCATCGGTACCGAGGCCCGGCTCACCGGCGACGGCTCGATCGTCTTCGCGAGCGGCACCGCCTCCAACGTGATCATCGAGCGTATCGAGGGGCTCCCCGAACTCATCCACGATTCCAGCCGGAACCTGATCCTGGCCTCGGTCGGTTTCAGCGACTATCGGAACACCGAAAACGGCACCGGCAAGCTCTACGTGGAGTCGGCCACCGGGTCGCAGATGCTCATCAACGGCCAGACGGTCATTGCACACCAGCTCAATCTCGAGGCCGCCGGCGGCGACAACATGGGCCTGGGCGCTTACGTGATCAACAACGGTGGATCGCTGGTGATCAACGGCTTCAAGACCGAGGCGCCGGGCAATGGGACGGGCTTTACCTTCATCAAGACCATCAACCGCGGGCAGACCGAGGTCCTCGGCGGCTTGAACTACTACAACAGCGGCGTGTGGGACGCCGGCGCCGCCGCCTACGAGGTCGGCGACGATTCCGCGCTCGGCCTGACGATCAAGGGCTTCGACCCCGGCGGCGGCAACAGCCCCGAGTTCACCGTCAAGCAGACCCGCGACGGTGTCACCCGAACCGAAGTCGGCGGCGAACGTTCCTACTTCATCGGCCGCGACAATCCGTTGCTCTCGGCCAGTACCACCGCTCCATCGGTCAATGTGCTCATCTCCAACGACGACACCGGCGGCGATGTCATCAGCGGCAACAACGGCACGCGTACACAGTGGCGTTCCACGACCAAGCACGGCAACCCCGGCCAGATCTTCGAGACCGGCAACACCGCCATCCGCGTCGACGCGATCACCCTCCAACTGGAGAGCAACGGCTTGGCTTCAGAGCACGAGGACCTCAACTGGTTCATGGACATCCTTGAGCTTGACGGTTCCAACAACATCGTCGCCAATGTCAGTTCGACCGTTGATCTAGGTATTGCTGCCGGCGCCAACGAGTACTTGACCTTCGACATTGACGACACTGAGCTTGAGGCCAACACTCGCTACGCGTTCCGCTGGGGCATTCTCGGCGGTGTCGTCGACCCAGGCATCACCGACTTCCAGCAAGACAACGACGGCACCTACGCTTTCAACATGGTGGCCACCTCGCCCGGTGCCGTCACCTCCCAGGGCACCACCACCGCGTTCACCAGCGAGATCGTGAACCGCTCCTTCGATTTCTACATCCAAGGCGAAGAGCTCTCGTTCCTCACCGCGAACGCCACGGCTCCGTCGACGAACATCCTGCTCTCCAACGACGACACGGGCGCTGATGGCATCAGCACCGACAACGGCGCCCGCACGCAGTGGCGAGGCACCGTCAAGCACGGCGACCCCGGACAGATCTTCGAGACCGGTGACAACGCGGCCCGGCTCGAGGCGGTCACCCTGCAACTCGAGAGCGGCGGCCTGGCTTCGCAGCACGAGAACTTCGACTGTTTCATGGACGTCCTCGAACTCGACGGCTCCAACAACATCGTTGCCAACCTCAGCTCCACCACCGGCAGCGG
>JANQPR010000021.1 GCA_028285385.1 Phycisphaera sp. | reverse complement strand
GCAAGACCACGAAACGCAGGCCCGGGCACGTCGCATACCCGGAAGCGCGATGAACGCTTCCGGGGGTCCGTCCGGCGAGGCGTCGCCCCACCCGCCGCGCTCCCCGCGGGGGCACCGGCTCTACCCGGGGACGGATATTCAGCAGTTTGCGCAGAAACGGCACAAACGAGCATTGAATACTCGCCAGGATCGGATGAAAATCACTTCACAAGCCAGACAACTGGCGATACCGTAAAACAGTGGTTGTCATGCTTCCGGAGTGGATCATGCTCGCTAATCATTCACGGCCTTATTCTCGCACGAAACAACTGAGAACCTTAGCCGCAGGCCTTGTTTTTATGCCATGTGGGTTCGTTGAGGCCCAACCACGGTTCATCGAACTTGGCAACGAGGGGCTGCCCGCCGACATCGGTTTTCGGCCCGAATACCTCTCGGCGGACGGAAGGTCATTCACCGGCTATATGTGGATGTCAGGTGACGACTTCTCCCGCGCGTTCGTGTGGTCGGAGGCGGACGGCTTCACTGAGTTGAAGGGGCAAGGCGGCACGGTACTACGCAACGCTTCACCGCGGGTGATCTCGGACGACGGATCGAAGATTATTGGTGTCGTCGAGGCGATCGATCAGCCGCCCGGTATCGCGCCTTTTACGGCGGGTGAGATGTTCGTGTGGGAAGCCGGCCTGGGAGCGCGACGGATCGGCGTGCCCGAACTGCGAGGCTCTTTTCATCCGCTCTTTTACAACCAAGGGACGGAGATCATTTATGGCCGAAGTCATTACGGTGATGAGTCGACCAATTTCCTACGGGAGGAAGTGTTCTATCGCTGGTCAGAGTCTTCGGGCTTTGAGGTTTTCGACTTCGCCGATTACAACACGCGCGATGATCTCTCTGACTACTCTTTCGTTCAGTCGACATCAGTAGATGGCAGATATGTTTATCTGATCCCCTCGCAGTATTTTCGTGATGAGGACGCCAGCTTACTTCTTCGTAATGTATGGACCCAACGGCCACACCGCCTTGATACGGTAACGGGCGAAGTCATTGCCCTCATCCCCGAAGACGCCAATATTCGATCAGGCTACGTCGTCTCAAGAACATCGCAGGATGGGGGTAGCGCAGCGGGCTACCACAAGTCGAGCTTTTGGCACAGCACGATGTTCTACTGGTCCGAAGAAGATGGTTTCACCCAACTGTTGGATACGGATGGGGAGAGTCCAGTTCGAGGAGCAATCCGTGCGATGTCCGGCGATGGAAGGGTCGTGGCGGGTCGTTCCTACCGGGGGTATGCGCCACCATTCCACTTCGATTTTGATTTCGGCTTCATATGGACCAAGGCGGACGGCTTTCGCTTTCTGCGAGAAGCATGGGAAGCAGAAGGCGTCGATGCGTGGGATCGCGGATGGAGCGATCTGCACATTATTGACATCAGCTACGACGGCACGGTTTTTATTGGGTACGGGGATGATCCCCAAGGGAACGAGGGGTACTGGATGGTGATACTCCCGGAACCCGCATTTTTGCCTTGGTACCTTGCAGGTGCTGCTTTGCTCACCCGTAAATCAACAAGGTCACCAGGCGGCTTTGTTTAAGGCACCAACCCCGCCGGCACGCCGTCCGGGAACATCTGCTTGATCTGCTCGGCGAGCGCCTGCTGACGGTTGCCCGGGTCGGGGTGGGTCGAGGCCCACTCGGGGGCGCCGCGCCCGCCGGAGGCCTTCTCCAGAACCTTCATGACCTCGATCATGGACCGCGGGTCGTAGCCGGCCTTGACCATGAGCAGCAGGCCCTCGCGGTCGCACTCGAGCTCGTCCTCCCGGCCGTAGGACATCTGCAGGAAGTTGCCGACCATCTGCGTGACCTGCCCGGCGGACATGTCGCCCGCGGCGGTGGTGGCGGCGCCGGCGATGCCCTGGAGCAGGTTCTGCTTGGCCATGCGCTCCAGGCCGTGCGACTGGATGACGTGCACGATCTCGTGCCCCATGACGCCGGCGACCTGGCCCTCGGTGAGCTGGTCGAACAGCGCGTCGGTGATGAACGTCGGGCCGCCGGGCAGCGCGAACGCGTTTACGGTCTGGTCGTCGTCGAGCAGCGTGAAGCTGAAGCGGTGCGGGATGTCGTCAATGGTTTCGATGCCCGGGTAGACCTGCGGCACCGCGCGCAGGAGTTTCTGGCCGACGCGTTCGAGCAGGTCCTGCCCGGCAACGTTGGACGACCGCCCGCCGAACTGCTGCGCCATCTGCGGAGCGGCCTGCAGGCCCATGGCGATCTCCTGCTCGATCGGGACGCCGCCGGTGCGTTGCTGCTGCCCGGTGTAGGGGTTGGTGGAGGTGTTGAGCAGGTACCCGCCGACGGCGACCACGACGAGGACCGCGGCGATGACGAGGCGGGTCTTGAGGCTGCCGCGCCGCCCGAGGGAGTGCCCGAAGCCGCCGCGCCCGCGCCCGCGGGGCCGGTGCCCGGTGCCCAGCCCGCCGAACCGAACCGCCATGCTGAAGCCTCCCTGAACGAGAACCAAACCGACGCGCGGGACCGCCACCCGCAAACCGTCAATGATACCGCCGGCCAGTTGAAACCCGCGTGAACGATCCGTGAAACGGTGGGCGCGCGGCGCGCTGCGGTCGGTACCCTGTGCGCATTCGTTTCCTTCTTTTCACGGGTGAACCACATGCCGCTGCTCCTCGGGATCGACCTGGGCACCTCGGGCACCAAGACGCTGCTGTGCGACGAGCGTGGCCGGGTCCTGGCCACCGGCCACGCGCCGCACACCGTCCAATCGCCCAAGCCCGGCTGGAGCGAGCAGGACCCGGCGCAGTGGTGGGCCGCGACGAAGAAGGCCGTGAAGCAGGTCGTGAAGAAGGCGGGCGTCGACGCGGCGGACGTCGGCGGGATCGGCCTTTCGGGTCAGATGCACGGCGGCGTGTTCTTGCCGAAGCACGCCGACGAAGACGCCGCCGCGCTGCGGCCCGCGATCCTGTGGAACGACCAACGCACCGCGGCGCAGTGCGAGCAGATCGAGCAGGCCGCCGGCGGGCGACGCAAGCTGATCAACATGGTCGGCAACCCGGCGCTCACGGGCTTCACCGCGCCCAAGATCCTGTGGGTCCGTCAGCACGAACCGCGCGTCTGGGCCAAGACCGCGCGCGTGCTGCTGCCGAAGGACTACCTGCGGCTGCGCTTGACGGGTGAACACGCGACCGAGGTCTCCGACGCGTCGGGCACGCTGCTGCTCGACGTGAAGAAGCGCAAGTGGAACACGGTGCTGATGGGCAAGCTCGATCTCGACCGCGGGTTGATGCCGGCGTGCTTCGAGTCGCACGAGGTCACCGGGCAACTGACCACGAAGGCCGCGAAGGCGTTGGGCCTGCGTCCGGGGGTGTCGGTGGTCGGCGGCGGCGGGGACCAGGCGGCCGGCGCGGTGGGCAACGGGATCGTGCAGCGCGGCATCGTCAGCGCGACGCTGGGCACGTCGGGCGTCGTGTTCGCCCACGCGGACGAGCCGACGTACGACTCGGCCGGGCGCGTCCACACGATGTGCCACGCGGTCGCGGGGAAGTGGTGTGTGTTCGGCTGCATGCTCAGCGCCGCCGGCTCGCTGCAGTGGTTCCGTGATGCGCTCGCGCCGAAGGTGTCGTTCGACAAACTCGTCGAGGAGGCGAGCGGCGTGGGGCTCGGCGCGAACGGCCTGTTCTTCCTGCCCTACCTCACCGGCGAGCGCTGCCCGCACCCCGACCCGGACGCCCGCGGCTGTTTCCTCGGGCTCACGGCCACGCACACCCGGGCCGACATGGTCCGCGCCGTGCTCGAGGGCGTGACCTTCGGCATGGCCGACCAGGTCCGCATCATGGGCGACGAGATGGGCATCGCGATGCGGACGGTCCGCCTTTCCGGCGGCGGCGCGAAGGGCGCGTTCTGGCGGCAACTCCAGGCCGACGTCTACGGCAAGCCCGTCGCGCTCACCAACGCCTCCGAAGGCCCGGCCTACGGCGCGGCGCTGCTCGCGGGGGTCGGCACCGGCGTGTGGAAGCACGTCCCCGAGGCCTGCGCCGCCGGCATCGAGGAAACCGAACGCCTCAAGCCCGACGCCAAACGCAAGAAGCGCTACGCCGCGCTGCACGACACCTACCGCACGCTCTACCCGGCCCTTGCCGCGACGTTCAAGCGGCTGTCGGGTTGAGGCGCAGCCGCCCGCAATAACGCCCGCGCCCCGTGCGTTTCCCCCGCATGCCGCGCTCCTTGGCCGTGATCCTGCGCCCGGTTGTTCTCGCAGCTGCCACGCTCGCGCTCTGTTGTCCCACCGCCCGCGCCGGCGGCTTCGCCGAAGTTACGCAGCCGATCACCGACTACCTCGCCGCCAACCCCGACATCCCGGGCGCGGGGCTGAAGGTCGTGCGGCACGGCCGGGTGATCCACGAGCAGTACTGGGGGACCTACGACGCGCAGACTCGGCTGCCGATCGCCTCGGCGACAAAGTGGCTGTCCGGCGTCGTGATCCTGTCGCTGGTCGACGACGGGCTGATCGACCTGGACGCGCCGGTGTCAGACTATCTTCCCGAGCTGTTCCCCGTGGCCGACCCGCGGTCGGCGATGACGGTCCGGCAGATGTTCTCGCACACGGCCGGGGCGCCGACGGATTCGGTGTTCCTCAACGCCAAGCAGATCACGCTCGCACAATCGGTCGCGCTGATCGCCACTCAGCAGGAATGGATCGCCGACCCGGGCGCGGAGTTCAACTACGGCGGGCCGTCGATGCAGATCGCAGGGCGCGTCGCCGAGGTCGTGAGCGGCCGGGACTGGGAGACGCTGTTCGACGAGCGCGTCGCGCAGCCGCTGGGGCTGGCGCAGACCGACTACCAGGGCCTGGCCGCGACCAACAACCCCCGCGTCGCCGGCGGCGCGCAGTCGAGCATCGCCGATTACGAGCGCGTGCTCGCAATGCTGCTGAGCGGCGGCGTGTACGACGGCACGCGGGTGCTGTCCGAGGCCGCCGTCGCCGAGATGCTGACCGATCAGACCACGGGCGCCGCGCTCGGCTACGTCCCGCCCGCGCTCGAGGAGTTCTACGGCTACGGGGTCGGGAACTGGGTCGAGCTGCTCGACCCCGACGACGGCCGGCCGCTCGAGTTCTCCAGCCCCGGCGCGTTCGGGACGAACCCCTGGCTGAACCCCGAGGCCGGGGTGTACGGCGTGTTCGTGATCGACGACGTGAACGCGAACGTCTACCCACTGATCGAAGACGTCCGCGCGTTCAGCCGGACGTTTGCCCCGCCGATCCCCGAGCCCGGCGCGGTCGGCGCCGCGGTGTTGCCCGCTTTGCTGCTCGGTAAAACTCGGCAGAACGCGTCGCGTTGAGCGGACCGGTCATGCTTCGTCGGTGGCGTCCGGTTCTTCACGCCGTTTGCGGTCCGCCTGCCCTTGCCGCACTAGCGCCGCAACGCACAGCCCCGCGACCAGAGCGACAGGCAGCAGACAAGGGGAAAACCAGACCAACCAGTAGACGTATTGCATGCCGAAAGACTCGACTCTCACACACGTGGGTTCGACCGACGCCGGCAGCGTACGACAATCGCGATCACACACGAGACCAACAGTACAGCAAACGGCAGACACGCTACCCATGGCCGAAGCCCGCGCACATCCGTGCGTGTACTGAAGTACAGCCAGTTAGCACTCACGCGGAACACTTGAGCGACAACAACGGCAACGAACAGCGAAACCACGGCGTAAACCAGGGTGTAGGCGATGTAATCGGCGTGGCGACCCCATCGTGGTACGCCGAGGACCACCCAAAACGCGAAGTAACTACTCACAACCAGCAGCGCGAAGTAACCCAGCAGAAGGTAAGGAAGAATCGCGATTCCGCCGGCAGCGCCGCCGAGCCCGATTTGCGCGAGCATCACGCCACCGCCGATTCCCGCGCGGGCGGCGACGCCTCCCGCGGCGGCGATGTCGCGAGGTGCGTCGGCAACAGGCGTTCACGCCGGCCGAGACGCCAGCGGTACGGCAGCGGCGCGACGCGCGTGGCCAACTCCAGGTGCAAATCGTCCTGCCCGAGTTGCTCGAAGAACCCGAAGCGGGCGTCGGCGACGCCGATGACGTCCTCTTGCCAAGCCGACTCGTCACGGAACACCTCGGCCAGCTTCAGCGTGCGACGACCGCCCGGTCTGCCGACGGACAGGCCCAACGGCTCGTACGTCAGGAAGCGTCGGGCGTCGTCACGCGTCGGGAAGCACGACTCGGCAGGTTGCACCAGTGGCGGCGAGTCGTGCAGCGTAAGCTCGATGTCAGCGCGATGGTCTTCGGTGGCGACACACACTCGTTCCAGCCGGACGCCCGCGGCGTCCGGACCGGGACTCGCCGAGCCGCGACCATTCCAAGTCACGTCGGCGCGGTGGAACCGGAAGTCGCTCAATCGGTTGCCGACGGCCCCGAGCAACGCCGCGTCCGCGTCGCTGCGCACGAAGAACAAGCCGCGGCGGACGTCGCAGCGGTCGGTCATCGCCTGCACCACCAGCCGGTACGCGACGTGGTGGTACGACACGCCCAACGCCTCCGGCACACCCGCGGGCCGCATGCGATCGACCCGGCAGAGCACGACGTTCCAGAACGCGTACGGCCCGCGGCGCACCAACTCCAACCCGTCGGGCAGCAGGCGCTCGACCGACTCGGCCGGCGTGCGGTAGTTCAGCAGCACGCACCGGCTGAGCGTGCCGACCATGGACAGCGTCGGGTGAAAACCGGCGCGCGGCACGTCGTGGTGCTGCGCTGGCGCGTCACTCAGCCCGGGCCGGGTGGGGGTGGCGGTCACGCGGCACCTCGCAGTAGAAAGGCGACGAGAACGCCGGCGGCGAGCACGCCGTTCATCAGCCCGATCCAGATCGCCGCGGCAACGCCGCGCTTCAAGCCGGCGGCGGGCGCACGGGCGATGAAATACGCGCCCATCGCGACGTTGCTCAGGCCCAGCAACGCGAGGTGTGTCGGCACGGGCGGCGCGGCGGTGGTCTTGGTGAGCGCCAACGCGGTGAGCACGCCGACCATGCCGAGCGTGAGCGTCACGAGTGCGTGGTCCGCGAGCCGGCCGAGTTGCTGCCTGTTCTGGATCTTCAGCGCGGTGAGCGCCGCGAGCACGGCCCACGACACGCCGGCGCCCCACGCGATCCCGGGGCCGAGCCACGCCAGGTCGGCCCGGGCGAAGCGGTCGGCGACGTGCACGCCGTAGGTCACGGTGCCGGCCACGGCGACGGCGATGAGCGCCACACGGACGATGGGGTTGAGCGTCGGCCGCAGGGTCGCGGTCGACCGCCGGAAGTACTCGGGCGAGCCGGGGAACGGGGGGAGCGAGGTCATGGTCGTCATGGCGGTGACACCGGTGGTGGAAACGGGCCGCGGTCGGTGGTGCCGGGCGAGTCCGGCCGCGGCGTGACGTGAGACGGAACAGACGCTGGCCGGCTACCCCGCCAGGCCGAGCGTCTTGAATACCTTGGTCCCCATCTTCACGAACTTGATCACCGCGCCCTGGGGCAGCGCGCGGATCTGGCCGTACCAGCCCGAGAGCGTGTCGAGCATGCCGTACAACTCGCGGAGGCGTTGGCGGGTCTCGTCGGATTCGCGTTTGTTCAACTCGGCCTCCTCGACGCACTGCCGGAGCAGCTCGAGCGTCGGGTCGATCTCGCGCTTCTTGCGCTCGTCGAGGATGGTCTGGAACATCTCCCAGACGTCGGTGGTGGTGGTGAAGTGGTCCCGCCGTTCGCCGAGGACGGGGACGACCTGAACGATGCCCCACGACTGCAGCTCGCGCAGCGAGGTCGAGACGTTCGAGCGGGCGACCTGCAGCGCGTCGCAGATCGCCTCGGCGTCCATCGGCTCGGGGTGCAGGTAGAGCAGCGCGTGGACCTGCGCGACGGTGCGGTTCACGCCCCAGCGGGTCCCCATCTCGCCCCAGTGCAGGATGAACTTCTGCTGGACGGGGGTGAGGGTCATGGCGAGTCCTGGGGTCCTGGGGTCCTGGGGGCCTGGGGGCCTGGGGTCTTGGCGGCGGGCGTTTCGTATGATTCGATTATTTCTGTCTCAACAGAAAAAAATGTATGACATGAAACCCGGAGCGTCAAGCACTTTGGGGCCATAGGACAAGAGAAACCTCGTTATCAACGGCGAACGGCCGGGTGGGGTCGGGGTATCCAGCCATGCGGTGTCGGCGCTGCGACCACTGGGCCGGGCGTTGCCGACGCCCGGTCAGGTGAGGTGGCCTTCGACTCGGCGCTATACTCGGCCGCGTTGCCCCCGGAGCTCCGCCCGTGTCCGATTCGCACCCCGATCGCATCGCAGTGCTGATCCACTTGCTCCGGCAGGTGAGCTCGGCCACCGACCCGCGCGAGGTGCTGCGGGAGTACTCCCGGGCGATCGAGCGCCGGTTCGGCCGGTCCGTCTGGTCCGTCTACATCTCGCTGTCCTGCCGGGATCTGGAGCCGGGCGCGTATCGGATCACCCGCCGGCTCGACCGCGATCACCTCGACCAGATCCACGCCTCCAATCCGTGGCGCGACCGTGACCGACTCGAGGTCCACACCGGCGGCCTCTTGGGCGAGATCGTGACCCACGGCCAGCCGGTGCGGCGCGGCGACCTGGACGCCCGCGACGACCCGGTGCTCGGCGACGCGTTGGCGGGGCACCGCAGCCTGATGGCGGTGCCGCTGTTCGACGACGGGGCGGCGCTGAACTGGGCCATCGAGCTGCGCGAGGAGCCGGACGCGTATTCGGCCGACCAGCTCGAGGACATGTTGATGCATGCGAACCTGATCGGCGGCACGGTCCGGCTCGTGCAGACGGCTCAACAGCTCGAAAAAGCCCACGACACCATCCGCCACGAGGTGCAGAAGATCGGGGACATCCAACGCGCCCTGCTGCCCAGCGCGCTGCCGGACGTGCACGGCTGCACGGTCGCCGCGACGTACGACACGTTCGACCAGGCCGGAGGCGATTACTACAACGTCCACCCGCTGGGGATCAGCGGCCTGCTCGAGGGCGAACACGACGGGCGGTGGGGCATGATGGTCGCCGACGTCTCGGGGCACGGGCCCGCGGCGGCGGTCGTGATGGCGATGCTACAGGCGATCCTGATGTGCCTGCCCGTCGAGAACCAGGACAGCGCGACCGTGTGCGAGTTCCTCAACCGGCACCTGTGCACAAAGCGGATCGATCAGACCTTCGTCACCGCGTTCGTCATCGGGTACGACCCGCAGGACGGCCGGCTGTGGTACGCCCGGGCCGGGCACCCGCCCGCGATGGTGCGGCGTCTTCACGGCAAGCCCGGCGGCGAAACCGAGGTCGAGATCATCACGCTCGATGCGGTCGGCGGCGTGCCGTTGGGCATCCTCGAAGACGCCACGTACGACAACGCCGACTTCCAGCTCCAACCCGGCGATACCGTCGTGATGTACACGGACGGCATCGCCGAGGCGCGGTCGCCCGACGGCAAGTTCTTCGGCGAGGAGGGGATCAAGGCGGCGCTGCGCGCCTGCTCCGGCGAGGCCGACTGCTTCATCCGCACCCTCCGCGCCCACCTGCTCCGGCACGAGGGCGGCGAGCGCCCGCAGGACGACCAGACGGCGCTGGCGTTCCGCGTCGAGTCGATCGGCGCCCGGCCCGCGACCTTCACCCCGCTGCGTGACGGCGCGGGGATCTGAACCGCATCGGCGATCGTGATTCTGGCTGGCTGCGTTGGGCCACGATGCGGCTAACGCCCGAGACGCTTCATCACCACCAGCGTGATGTCGTCGAGCTGTTCCCGGCCGCCGCGGAAGCGGTGCACGTCCTCGAGGATCGCGCTGGCGAGTTGGTCCGCGGTGTCGCCGGCGTTGGTGCGTTGCTGGATCACGTGTTGCAGGCGTTCCTTGCCGTACATCTCGTCGGCGGCGTCGCGGGCTTCCCAGATGCCGTCGGTGCCGAGGACGACGACGGCGCGCGGCGGCAGCACGTCGCACGTTGATTCCGTGAACGCCCACCCGGGCTCGACGCCCAGCGGCAGGTCCTGCCCCGCCAGTTCGGTGAAGCGCGCGTCTTCGTCGGCAGTATCGGGGTCGTACACGATCGCCGGGTCGTGCCCCGCCGAGACGTACCGCATCGCGAACGGCTCGGCCTGGAGCTGCAGGTAGAACAGCGTCATGAACCGCCCGCTGAACCCGGCCTCGGCGAGGTGGTCGTTCACATCGCCCATCAGCTCGGCGAGAGAGCCGGTGTGCTCGGCCCGGCTGCGCAGCAGCGCCCGGCCGGTGCACATCAGCAGCGCCGCCGCGATGCCGTGCCCCGTGACGTCGCCGAGCGCCACGCCGACGTGCCCCGCGTCGGGCTGGGTGATCTCCAGGAAGTCGAAGTAGTCTCCGCCGGTCTCGTCGCAGTAGTCGCTGAGCCCCGCGAGCTCCCAACCGGGGAGCGACGGCGCGCCCTGCGGGAGCAGCGATTGCTGCACCTCCATCGCCAGGTCAAGCGAGTGCCGCAGCGCCAGCCGGTCTCGCAGCTTGGGCACCATGTCGTTGAACGCCCGGGCCATCTCGCCCAACTCGTCCTTGCGGTGCCGCCGATTCAGCTCGACGTGCGCGTCCAGA
>JANQPR010000018.1 GCA_028285385.1 Phycisphaera sp. | reverse complement strand
TGAGCCGGTCCCGCCGGACGTACGCCGCCCCGCCGCGCCCGATGTACCGCTGGAACGCCTCATGCACGGTCTTGACGTAGCCGCGCTCGATCATCGCCTGCGCGACGTGCGGCCGACCGATCACCGCCAACTCCGCCTCGGCGCTCCCCGGTTCGACGCCGGCGGCGCGCAGCACGTCGTCGTGACCGATGCGCACGCCCAGCCGGTTGAGGTTGTCGATGAGCGCCGGGTTCCGCGCGGCGCGGACGCCGCGCAGCTTCGTCGAAAGGTCCGCCAACCCGTTGTCGTCCGGGTCGACGTAATACCCCAGCACGTGCAGCGTGCCGCGCGGGTCGGCGGTCTCGAGCACGTCCGGGTCGGCCGACAACTCGATGCCCGGCACAAAGCCGACACCCAGCTGCTCCGCCGCCTCCGCCGCCTCCGCCAGCCCGGCCGTGGTGTCGTGATCGGTCAGCGCGAACGCCGTCAACCCCGCCGACTTGGCCAGCCGCGCGAGGTCGCCCGGCGCGTCGGTGCCGTCCGACGCGGTCGAGTGTGTGTGAAGATCGCAGAAGTGGGACGCCAAATCACTCACCACGGAGGATGGTACCCCGAACCCGACGAAGCCCCGTTGCGTCACGACTTCTCGCCGTCCGATCACTGGCCGACTCATCCAACTCGCCTACATCGAAGGAGCCCAATCATGCGTTCATCGTTCTGCATTGGCGTCGCGTGCGCGGCTGTCGTGGCCGCATGCCCGAGCGTGACCCAAGCGGAAGCCGCCACCGGCTTGGCGCTGACCGTCTACAGCCAGGCCGACCCCGCGAGCTTCGACCCGCAGCAGTTCGTCGCCCAGCAGAGCCGCGGGCGGCACTGGTCATGGGCATGGTCCGTGCCCGGGTTCGGCGTGGTGCGTCAGACACGTCGGCTCGACCTCGACGCCGGGCGCAACACCGTGGCCGTCACCGACGTCGCGGCGTTCATCGACCCGACCAGCGTCACGCTCGAAGACCTCACCGCCGTACGGGGCGACGCCGAGCCGGTGTCCGTGCTGGACCAGTCGTTCGCGTTCGACCTGGTCTCGCCGCAGAAGCTGCTGCAACGCTTCGTCGACCGCGACGTCACGGTCCGCGTGCCCGGCTCCGACAACGCCACCGAGCGCGTCTCCGGCACGCTGCTATCGGCGACTCATGAACAACTCGTGCTGCAAACCGACGACGGCTTGCGGTTGCTGCGTTCGCCCGGCGACGTCGAGCTCGACGAACTCCCCGACGACTTGGTCACGCGGCCGACCCTGACCTGGCGGCTCGACGCCCCCGCCGCCGGGCCGCGCGAGCTGCGCACCAGCTACCAGACCCGCGGCCTGACCTGGCGGGCCGACTACGCCCTACTGCTCGCCGACGACCAGGCCCGCGGCGACCTCTCCGCCTGGGTCACGCTGATGAACGTCAGCGGTGCCGGCTACGACAACGCCCGGCTCAAGCTCGTCGCCGGGGATGTGCAGAAGATCAACCCGATGATCGCTGCCACTCGAGCTTTGATGACATCGGCACGAGCAGATGCAGCCGGATTGGGAGGCACGCCCGGCTTCCAACAAAAATCTTTCGGCGAGTACCACCTCTACACCCTGCCCCGGCCGGCGACGCTCCCCGCCAACAGCACACAGCAACTCACGCTCTTCCCCGGCAAGACCGGCCTGTCCGTCGAGAAACGCCTCGTCTTCGACGGCCTCAACGAGCAGACCCGTCGGCAGTACCCACACTTCAACCGGCCCCACGTCGAGCGCGACCTCCGCCAGCCCGACAAGACGAACGTCGACGTCTACCTCCGGCTCGAGAACGAAGAAGAGACCGGGCTCGGCCTGCCGCTGCCGGCCGGAAAGGTCCGCGTGTACCAGCGCGACGACGCCGACGGCGCCGCCGAGTTCGTGGGCGAAGACGTGATCGGGCACACGCCGCGGGGCCGCGAGGTGTTGGTCCGCATCGGCTCGTCGTTCGACGTGACCGCGCAACGCAAGCAGACCGAGTTCCGGGTCGACCTCAACGACCGGTGGATGGAGGAAGAGGTCGAGATCGAGGTCAGGAACGCCAAGGACGAGGCCGTTCGGGTCATCGTGCGCGAGCACCTCTTCCGCTGGGTCAACGCCGAGGTGCTCGGATCCAGCCACGACCCCGAACGCGTCGACAGCCGGACCGTGCACTTCCCCGTCGAGGTGCCCGCGGAGGGCCCGGCAACGGTGACCTACACCACCCGCTACACCTGGTAACGAAAAACGCCCGCCCGGCGAGAGCCGAGGCGGGCGCTTTGGTCGGTGAAACCGCGCGGGTTACTTCTTCGCGCCGCAACACTTGCTGGGGTCGTCGCCGCAGCGGGCCTTGACCTATTCCTTGGTTTCACACGTCCCGCAGCACTCCTTCTTGGAGCCGCAGCACTTGCTCGCGTCCTCGCCGCAGCAAACGGCCGCGGCATGGTCGTGATCGTGGCCGTGAGCATCGCCGTCCGACTTGCAGCCGACCAGCATCGCGGTCGAAACCAACAACGCCGCTACCGCTAATGTCAAACGCATTTGAACTCTCCTTGGTCGAGGGATTGGATGTGAGTCACTGAATGAGCAACACGCCCACCACGTGCAGCATCACCGATCAGAACAGATAACGCAAGCCCAACGACAGGCCCCACTCCGCCTCCGGTCGGTCGTCGAGGTCCTGAGCGATCGGCAGGTGAACCGTCGCCTCGAAGGCCCAGTCCCGCCCCTCGTACAAGTACCCCGGCGCAAGGTGCAGCGCCGTGTCGCCATTGGTCTCATAAAACCCCAGCGCCTGGAGCTGGAAGTAGTGCGACCCGGTCGTCTCGGCGGTGTAACGGTCGGGCGCGAGGCGATAGAGGTAGGAGCCAGAGAGGAACAGCGCGTCGTGGATGCTGTCGCCGAAGTTCGTCGCCGCGTCGTCGCCGTCATCGGTGGTGAACTTGTAGAGCGCGCCGGCGTTGAGGCCGTGCCTGCCGCGGATCTGCGTGTACGCCAGCCCGATCAGTGGGTCGACCGAGTCGGACGAGAACCGGTCGCTGCCCAGCGGCAGTTCGGCCCCGATGATCGCCACGGCTCGCGATGTATTGATGCCGACCTCGTCCTTCTGGAAGAACCGGTACTGCAGCATGACGCGCGGGTCGTCCAGCCCGCCGCCGCTCTCGACGCCCGCGGCCTCGGCCGAGCCCTCGGTGTCGCGGTACTTGAACGGCAGGTGCAGCATGGCCGCCAGGTCCTTGGTCAACCCGTAGGCGAGCGTCGTCTCCGCGGTGGCCTCGGTGTACTGCCCGAGACCGCCTTCGCCGGCGGAGCGGTCGTCGTCGAAGCGCATCGTGTGCACGAGTTCGCGGACGACGAGCACCTCGTAGCCGGGCTGGACCGCGGCGGGCATGTCGGTGGACTGCTGCGCCGCCGCCGGCGTCAACCCGGCGACACCCGACGCGAGCAACCCCGCGCCGACCAGGACGGCCAGCGCGGGGCAACAGGTTGATGTGGTGGTCAGGGCGCGAGGCTTCATCTCAGTTCGCCTCCCCGCCTTGCCACGTAACGCCGCCGGCGGTGAAGCCGGCCTGGTCGATCGCGTCGCTCAGCTCCGCTTCGCTCGGCCTGCTCCCCGGGGCGACGCCGACCTTCACCAACCCGGTGCCCAGGTCGATGCTGGTCCACTGGACGCCGGGCAGCTTCTTCAATCGGCGGTCGGCGTTGGACGCGCACAGCGGGCAGCTCATGCCCTTGGCGGTGATCACCGCCACCTCGCCGTCGTCCCGCTCGGATGCGTCCGTTGCGACGTCGGACGCCTCGACCTTCGAGGCCGCGGCCGAGCAAGTCGGACAGCTCGCGCAGTCTATCGGCCTGCCGTCGCCCACGGCGTTCTGACACATCTCGCATTTGTCGCAGGCGTCGTTCGCGCAGCACGGGCACGTCCCCGCTTCACAATCGCCGCAGCAAGCCTGACCTTCGCAAGAGTCGCAGCACGGGGTTGACTTCGGCGAAGCGCTAGGCGTGGAAGTACAACCCGCCACAACAAACGCCGTCAACGACAACATCGACAACAAAAAGAACCATCGCATGGTGAGTCTCCTGGTTCGGTTGGAACAACCGAGGATTTAAACGGGGTGAGACGGCCACGCCGACGGGCGCAGCCGAATGTCCGCACGCCGACCGACGAGGCCGGCGCACGGCAGAGCAACACCACGCAGGAATCAGGTCAACCAACGGCAGAGACGGGCCAAACGAGCCGGCGCGGAGGGCGGCGCACGGCCCGCGTCGGTCAGCGATGAGAGCCGACACGAGTCGTCGTCAAAGTCGACGGCATACGGACAGGCGGCAGACAGGAACAGCACCGAGACGCCCGCGTCGCTCGGCAGCGTCAGCGGGACCGAAGGCGGGACCTGTTGGCCCGGGTCGTGCGAGCCGGCTTCACAGCAGCACTGCATCGAGCAGCAGGTGCTCGCACAGGAAGACCCGGCCCGAACCATAACCGACGCGGCGTGGCACGCCGACACCACAGACGGGTTCACCGTCAGCAACAGTGCCGCAGCCAGACCGATCAGTAGACGCATCACACAAAGTTTACGCGGAAGTGCACCGAGCCGTTCACCGTTACAACCGGACTCGCCGCGGTTTCATTCCCCGGCCTTCCGGACCGACCGGACCCACCCGCCGCCGAGCACCCGGTCGCCGGCGTAGCACACCACGGCCTGGCCGGGCGTCACCGCCTCCACCGGTTCGTCGAACGCGACGTGCAGGTCGCCCGCCTGGTCGACCCGGTACCGCGCCGAGACCGGGTCGCTGTTGTAGCGCACCTTTGCGGCGCACCCGGCCCAGTCCGTCGCCGGTTCAACCAGGAAGTTCGTCTGGTCGGCGACGCAGCCGTCGGCGAGCAGGTCGGCCTTGGTGCCTACGGTCACGGTGTTCGTAGCGGGGTCCTTGTCGACGACGTAGATCGGGTACCCGAGCGCGACGCCGATGCCCCGCCGCTGCCCGAGCGTGAAGTGCTGGTGCCCGGGGTGCTCGCCGATCTGCTTGCCGTCCTGATCTTTGATCCTTCCGGGCGTAAAGCCGCCCTCGGTCCGGTGTTCGACCAGCTTGGCGTAGTCCTGATCGGGCACGAAGCAGATCTCTTGCGAGTCCGGCTTGTCGAACACGGGCAGCCCGAAGTCGTCCGCTACCTGCCGTACCGCCGACTTCTCCATCTCGCCGATCGGCAACAGCAGGTGCTTGAGCCGGTCGCGCGGCGTGCCGAACAAGACGTAGCTCTGGTCCTTGCCGAGGTCGACACCGCGCCGCAGTTCGGCCCCGTTGCTCCCAGGAACGACTCGAGCGTAATGCCCACTCGCGACGAAGTCGCAGTCGATGCGCTTCGCGTAGTCGTGCAGTTTGCCGAACTTCAGCCAGTCGTTGCAGCGCACGCATGGGTTGGGCGTCCGGCCGGCGTTGTACTCGTCGACGAAGTAGTCGATGATCCGGCCGAAGTCCTTCTTGAAGTTCATCACGTAGAACGGCACGTCGAGCATCGCGGCGACCAGCCGGGCGTCCGCCGCGTCGTTCACCGAGCAGCAGCCCTGCTTATGCACGCGGGCCCGGCGTTGCTTCTTGCAGTCCTCGGCGATTTTCTGCTTCGACAGGTTGTCGTACCCGAGGGTCTCGGCCTCGAAGGTGTCGTCGCTGCCTAAACGCATGAAACAGCCGACCACTTCGTAGCCGTCCCGCTTCAGCAGCGCCGCCGCCACGGACGAGTCGACCCCGCCGGACATCGCGACCAGCACTTTTTTCCCGGCTCCGGGTTTCATCGGCCCGAGTTTATCCCGGCCGCAACTCGGACAGAGGTATCATTGATTCCACCTCGCGACGAGGCCGTTCGGACCGCATCCTGCGAGAAAGGGGTACCCCTATGTCGACAATGAAAACTGCCGCCCGCCGCTGCTACGGGTTCACGCTGTTCCTCGCCGTTTCGCTCGCGCTCCCGACCACGGCGCGCGGGGCCGACCTGGTCACGGCCCTCGACGCCGCGCCCGCCGACGCCGAGCTGGTCATGGTCGTCCCGTCGATGCAGGCGTTCAGCGACGCGGTCGCCGAGGTGGCCGCGCTGTTCG
This sequence comes from Phycisphaera sp., assembly GCA_028285385.1. Taxonomy (GTDB): domain Bacteria; phylum Planctomycetota; class Phycisphaerae; order Phycisphaerales; family Phycisphaeraceae; genus CAZIXN01. Next base: position 21,076 of record JANQPR010000018.1, on the reverse strand, counting down.
AGATCGACGAACCGGACATGACAGACGCGCTGAGCGCGTTCAAGCGCGACATGGGGTTCACCGCCGGCATCGAAGACGAAGGCCCAGCCATCATCGTGGTCACCGATGCCCAAGGCTTGATCGAGCGGACCGACCCAAAGGTGGTGATGCTCGTGCCGGTCAGCGACTACGCCGCGTTCGTCACGCAGCTCGGCGGGCAGCCGACCGGCGTCACGCCCATCACCATGGGGCATAACCAGGACGACGGTCACGCCAAGGAGCTCGAGGGCTACGCCGTCATGGCCGAGCACGCCGACACCGTCGAGGCGTACACCCTCGGCCGACAAGGCGTCGAGCTGATTGAGCGGGTGGGCCGCTACGCGGAGGACGCGGCGGGCGACGCCCAGTTCGCGGTCTACCTCGACGTGAAGCGCGTGGCACCGCCCCTGAAGGCGGTGCTCGAAGCGGGAGTTGCCGCGTATGCCGCCGAGTACGAGCAGGAACAGGCCGCCGGCGAGCTGCCGAACCCAATGCTCGCAGCGATCAACCTGCCGGGCATCATGAAGCTGTACGAGGGCGCACTGAGGATGATGCTCGACAGCGCCGACGCCGTGATGTTCACCGCGCGGTTCGGCGGCGACGGGTTCGTGATCGAACACGCCGTGCAACTCAGCGAAGGCGGCCCGCTCGCGGGCTACCTGACGGGCCAAGCCGGCGACGTGACAAGGCCGTTCGAGGCGCTGCCCGACCAGCCGTACCTGTTCGCGTCGACCCTAGACCACCGCGCGATCGACGTGCGGCGGATGCTGACCGACATGGTCGACCGTGTCGAGGCCGAGCTCGGCGAGACGCCATTGGTTTCGGCGTGGATCGAGATCGCCCGGCCATCGATCGAGATGTACGCCGGCATCGACGGCAGCGCGCAGGCGGTGTACGCCCCGGACATGATGGCCGCGATGATTACGGGGAGTTTTGTCAAGTCGCTCACGGTGCACGAGACCAACGACGCCGACGGCGCGATGTCGACGTGGAAGCAGAGCATCGAATCGGTCCCCACGCTGTTCGAGCGTGCCGATGTCGGCTTGAACGCGACGGTAACCTGGACCGACAACGCGCTCACGCTCGGCGGGCAACCCGTCGCCCAGTACGACCTGCGCTTCGAGGTCCCCCCCGAGGTGCGTAGCGAGATGGGCCCCGCCGCCATGTTTGCGGGCAACGCCGGGCAGACCGGCTACGTCACCACGGTCGACGGGCTCCTGCTGACCACGACGACCGCCGAGCCCGCGCTGATCCAGGCCGGCATCGAAGCCGCGGCCAACGAGAACGGCCTTGGCGCCAACCCGCTGCTGACCGAGGCCCGTGAGCAACTCCCCGCCAACCCGGTGGTCGAGGCGTACGTCTCGCTCGACGGGCTCGCGGGCGCGGCGAACCCGCTCCTGGCCATGATGGCCGGCGGCACGCAACTCACCGTGCCCGAGTCGCTGCCGCCGGTGACGGTGGGCCTCGGCGTCGACGGCCGGGCCCTCGGCGTCCGTGTGGTCGCGCCGCGTGAGTCGGTCCGGTTCATCCGGGACGTCGGTAACGAAGTCGAAGCCGCCATGACCCAACGCAACGAGGCGATGCAACGGGACAACTGACGCCCGCCTGGATCACGGCCGCGCACCTCCGGCGCCAAGCCGATTAAGCTGACGCCATGACGCGAACGCAACGGTGGATCTTCGTCCCGGCCGCGGCGGCGGTGTGTCTGCTCGCGCTCTTCACCGGCGGAGCGTTTCGCGTCGCCGCCGCCGCCGAATCCGTCGCGTGGGACGGCGAGCCGGACCCGAGCCCGACCGCGTCGCCCGCCCCCCTGCCCCAACTCGTCGGGTTCAACCTGAACCTCTACCACGTCGCGGACGTGACTACCGTGTTCGCCGAGCTCGACCGCGTCGCGGAGCTCGGGTGCAACGCGGTGCAGATCGTCACGCCCGTCTTTCAACCCAACGGCGCGTCCGACCGGCCCCGCCTCCTGCAACGCCCCTACCGCGGCCCGACCGACGACGACCTCCTTGCCGTGCTCCGGCACGCCCGGCGGCTCGGGCTGCACGTCGCGCTGATGCCACAGGTCAACTTCACCGAGCCGCGCGGCAACGAGTGGCGGGGCAAGCTGATGCCCGACGACTGGGACGCGTGGTGGACCGGCTACCGCGAGGTCACGCTGCACTTCGCTGAGCTGGCCAATGACGCCGGCATCGACGTGTTCGTTGTGGGCTGCGAGCTGTTGACGACGCTGACCAGCCGTCACGAGGAGCGTTGGCGTTCGCTGATCGCGGATGTGCGCGAAACGTTCCCTGGGCGGTTGACCTTCTCGACCACGTGGGACAGCTACGAGCGCGTCCGCTTCTGGGATGCGCTCGACTTCCTCGGCGTCTCCGGCTACTGGGACCTGACCACGCAGGCCCGCGACCGCGACGACCCGACGCCGCGCGAACTCGACCGCGCGTGGCGCCCGATCCGCAAGGCGTTGCTCGCGTTCGCCGAGGAGCAAGGCAAGCCGCTGTTGCTGACGGAGGTCGGGTACCCCTCGCTGCCTTGGGCGTTGAAGGACCCGTGGAACTACGTCGCCGACGACGCGGTCGAGGCCGACGCCGCGGCGCAGACGGCGGGGTACCGCGCGCTGCTGCGGGCGTGGTCGGGGCTGGTGCCGGCCCCGCCGGGCGCGGGCGAGCCTGACCCGATCGCGGGGCTGCTGTTCTACGAATGGTCGGTGTACAGCAAGGGCGGCCCGTTCGACCGCGGGTACACCGTGCAGGGCAAACCCGCCGAGGCGGTGCTGCGGCGGTACTTCAGCGGGCAGGCGTGGGAGTGAATCAGGTCAGCCACTCGAAGTCGCTCGATCGGATCGCGAGAACAACGAACATCGAGAGGATGACCAGGAGCAGCGCCGCGGCCGCCGACACGCCAAGGCCGCGTTCACGCTGGATGCTGCCCGTGACGCGGGGCGAGTCGTCGGAGTTCGTGCGGAGCGCGCGACGCAGCGGGTGAAAAACAACCTCCGCCAGGATCAGCCCGTAGAAAGGCGAGATCAGCGCCACCGCGAGGCCCGCGCCGATCGCAGCGGGCTCGGAGAGGTCGGCGAGCATCGCGATGAAACCCACGAACAGCGACAGCACGCCCGACGCCCACGCTAGGCCGTACGCCGTCGCCAACACCGCGTCGTGGCGGCGGGAAGTCGCGTCATCCACGGCGTGGCCGGACAGAGCAGCATGCATCGCACGGAACACCGCCGAGGGGCCGTGCGCGAACCAGACCCCGCCGAACGTGACGCCGAGCACGAAGATGAGCGACGGGATGTCGATGTACACCCCGATCCGTCCGCCGAGCATCATCGCCAAGACCAGCAGCGAGATCGCGAACACCCCGCCGGTGACGCGGACCAGATACGCAGACACAGGTCGGGAGTCCTGATGCATTTCGTGGCTCCGGATGGCGAAATCAGGTAGGAAACATCTAGGTTCAGTCTTGCTCTTCCAGCTCCGCCTCGCGGTGGGAGAGCTGCGCCTTGAGGCGGGCGAGGATCGACGAGTGCATCTGGCTGACGCGCGACTCGGAGAGGTCGAGCGTCGTGCCGATCTCCTTCATCGTCATCTCCTCGAAGTAGTACAGAAGAACGATGAGGCGCTCGGCCCGGGTCAGGCCACGGGTAATGAGCTCCTTGAGGTCACGCTTCTGCGCCGCGGTCAACGGGTTGACCTGCCGGGCGTCTTCGAGGACGTCGATCTCGCGGACGTCCTTGTTCGAGTCGGTCTCGAACCACTTGCGGGACAACGACACGACGCTGGTCGCGCTGCCGTCCTTCTTGATCTTGGCGAACTCTTCTTGGTCGACGCCCATGTGGTCGGCGAGCTCGTCGTCGGTCGGCTTCTCGCCGGTCTCCATCTCGATGGCGCGGCGGGCCTTGTCCATCTGGCTCGTGCGCGACCGGACCAAGCGGGGCACCCAGTCCATCGACCGCAGGTGGTCCAGGATCGCGCCGCGGATACGCGGGGCGCAGTACGTCTCGAACTTCACGCCGCGCTCGAGGTCGAACGAGCTGATCGCGTCCATCAACCCGAACACGCCCGCCGAGACGAGGTCTTCGACGTCCACCTCGTCGGGCAGCTTGGTGTGGACGCGCTCGGCGTTGTAGCGGACCAGCGGCAGGTACCGCTCCATCAGGTCGTTGCGGAGGGCCTCGGTCGGCTTCTTGCGGTACTTGACCCAGACCTTGCGGGTGGCTTCTTCCTGCTCGGGCGTGGGTTTAACGCGGGGGGTCCGGGCGCGGGGGGGACGAAGGGTTGCCATCAAATCTGCCGTCCTTGACTATGGGATTATGGGGAGGAAGAGGAGGATGGGTGCCGCGTCCGTGCGGCGGCCGACGCGAGCGGTCGGCAAGCAGGTTCAGGTCGTGCGTCTTTCCCGTGCGTCAGGTCGTGCGAGCCCCCGGGGGGTGTTCAAGGTCCATGTCGTCCGGCAGGTCGTCCACGGTCTGCGGGACGGGGTGTTCCTGCTCATGGCGAGCGGTGTGGTCGTCGATCGCGCGCTGGGCCACCGAGCCGATGATCACCCCGACGACATAGCAGCCGAGCATGACGGCGACGCCGCGAAGGATGACCGTCGTCGGGTCGTTTCCGACGTACGCGCCAACAACCACGGCCGCGGCAAACGCGGCGAGAGCGAAACAAGTTCCGAGAACCCGGGCGGGGATGGGTTCGTACTCCGTTACGAACGGAGACGCGCCGCCGGAAGAACACCGACGAGACGACTCACGCCAAAGCTGGGCCGACCGCGTCCGTGCCGTCGACTCCTCATCCGCGGCGAACTATACCGGTTCACTAGGGACGAGCGAAGCGGTGACCGGTGTTCCCCGGAATAAAAGTGAAAGGCGGGTGAAATCCCGATGCGCAACGATTGCGCCGCCATCACGTTGCGGATAAGTTGTGGATTACCGGTATAGCCATCGCGAGAGCCGGTGCAACACGCCGCCGGCGCGCTCGCGCGGGTCGGTCGCGTCACGGTCCAGACGGTGCGCGAGTTGGTGCAGGCATTTCGCCGCCGCGGTGTTGGGCGCTTCGAGCGTGAACGGTTGCCGGCTGCGGACCGCCTTCTGCACCCGCGGGTCCAGCACGATGTGACCCGCTGACCGCGGCGCGAAATCGAGGAAGTGTTTGCATACGCCGGCGATCCGGCCGTAGACCTCCCGGCCCTCGGCCGCGTCGCGGCACTGGTTGATCAGCAGGTGCGTCTCGGGGCGCTCGGGCAACCCGGGCGTCGGACGCGATGGCGAGCCCGGGCCGTGCACGGTCTTCAGCAGCGCGTAGGCGTCGGTCACGGCGGTCGGCTCGGGCGTGGTGACCACCAGCATCCGTTCCGCCGCCGCGCAGAACGCCAACACGGAAGGCCCGACGCCCGCGCCGGTGTCGATCAGGATCACGTCACAGCCCGTCTCGAGTTGCCGCATCTGGATCGCGAGCCGGTCCAGTTGCCGCCGGGACAGCGCCGCGATATGGGCCAGACCGGAAGCGCCGGGGATCACGCGGAAGCCGCCGGGCGCGTCGAGCGCGATGTCGTCGAACCCGAGCCGGCCGGACACGACGTGGGCGAGCGTGCCGCGCGGCGCGAGGTTGCACATGACGTCGACGTTCGCGGTACCCAGGTCGGCGTCGAGCAGCACGACCCGCCGGCCCAGCCGCGCGAGTTGGACCGCGAGGTTCACGGAGACGGTCGACTTGCCGACGCCGCCCTTGCCGGAGGTGATCGCGATGCTCTGGGCGAGCCGGGGTGCGTGCGTCACGGGGTCGGCCCCGTCCGCGAGGCGCAGCGGTGTCGGCGGCGACGGCGGCGTGGCCGCGGCGTCGGGCTGGCCGACCATCTCGCGCAGGGCGTTTGCTTGATCCAACATCGGGTTCGGGCCCCCCAACTGCCGGTCACGGCCGTCAGCTCACTTCAAAAACACGGGTTACGACAAGTAAAACGCCACGTCCTCTCCGGCTTCTCTCAATCCGCCGCCGCACGCTCGCGCTCGGCCTCCTCCGTCCGTTCCCCCAGGCGCCCCAGCACCCGTCGGGCGAGCATCCGTGCGTCTCCGGGCTCGATCTGGTGCGGCACTTCCTGCCCGGTCGTCACGTAGCTCACACGCTTCGCGATCCGGGCCGCCACGTTGAAGATCGTGCCGCAGGTTACCGCCTCGTCGAGTTTCGTAAAGATCACGCGATCAGGGTTCACTCGCGCAAACCGCTCGGCGATCTCGATCATCACCGATTGTGAACACGTCGACGACAAAACGAGGTGCGTCTCGTGCGCCCGGGCGACCCGGAGGAACGCCGCGAGCTCGTCGAGCTTCACGTCGTCCCGCTGGCTCCGGCCGGCGGTGTCGATCAAGACCACGTCGCAGTCCGAGAGGTGGTCGAGGCACGCGGCGAGTTCCTCCGGCCGCCCCGCCACCTCGAGCGGGCAGCCGATGATCGAGCAGTAGGTCTTGAGCTGGTCCACCGCGGCGATGCGGTAGGTGTCGAGGGTGACGACGCCGACGGCTTTGCCCTGTTTGAGCTTGAGGGTGGCGGCGAGCTTGGCGACGGTCGTGGTCTTGCCGACACCGGTGGGTCCCACCAGAGCGATCGTGCGTGGCCGGTCATCCAGAATTGAGGTTGGTGCGTCGGGTTCGACACCGTCCGACGCCTCGGGCATCAGCGCCGCCAACGCCTCGCAGACCGCGGCGGGCGGGTCGTCGGCGTCGGCGGCCTGCGCGACGATCTCCCGGGCCAGCTCCTCCGCCACTTCCTGCTGGATCAGCGTCGTGTACGCCTCAACGAGATGGTCCGGGACCTCGTCGGGGGCGGCCTGCCGGCTGACCTGCTTCTCCTGCTGCTCGGCCACCCGGGCAACCAGGGCCTTCACCGCCGCCAACTCGTCGGTGAGTTGCCGCTGCTGATCGATCGCGGGCACCGGCGGCGGTGCGAGGGCGACCGTTGGGGCCGGATTGGAAGACGTTTGAGCGTTCGGCGACACCGACGCGGCGACGGCGTCGGACGAATCCCGCGCCGTCGACATCTCGGCCCGGGCGGCGGCGTACGTGCGCTTGATCAACTCCCCGGCAAGCGGTTCCGAGGGCTCCCGCGCCGGCGTCGAAACCGCCGTCGGGTTCGCGTTCTTCGGCAGCGCGGCGGGCTTCGGTGCCGACACATGGCGTCGCGGCGGGCCGGACAGTTTCTGCTTGGCCAGCGCCCGGCCGGTCGTCGCGGTGATCTCGACGACCGGCTTCGCGCCCAGCCCCAGCACGCCGCCGCGCCGATACGTCCGCGTGTGGAGGATCACGGCGTCGGTACCGAACGCCCGGCGGACCAGCGCCAGGGCTTCGGGCATCGTCCGTGCACTGAACGTCTTCATGCTCACAACGTCGCCCCCACCGGGTCAACGCCCGGGACTTCCGTTCCCAAACCCGACGCGTCGCTCGGCATCGGGGCTCCGGCGTTCCGTTCCGAAGCTTGATCGTCCAACTGTACCAAACCCAGCGACTCGACTTCGACGCCCTTGCTCACCTCGTTGTAACCCAAGACCGCGCACGTCGGCAGGTGCGGCTCGATCAACCGGCGGACCTGCGCCCGCACCTGCGGCGACGCCAACACCACCGGGTGACGCCCGCCGTTCATCAGCGTGTTGCACTCCTCGAGCAGCGCCGCGGTCACACGGTTGGCCACGGCCGGCGGCATCGACAGGCTCGTCCCCTGCTCGCCGCGCTCGATGTAGCCGTTGATCAGGTCCTCGAGCGACGGGTCCAGCGACACGCAGTACAGCTTGCTCACCGTCGGGCCCAGCGCGAGCCCCGCGTCGTCCGTGCCCGGCTCAAGCGTGGCGTACTGCGTGCAGATCGTCCGCCGCAGCTCGTTGCGGACGTACTCGGTGAGCACGTCGAGGTCCTTGGTCCGCGCCGCCCACTGCCCGAGCGTCTCGACGATCGTCGCCAAGTCCCGGATCGGCACGCGCTCGCGCAGCAGGTTCTGCAGCACCGTCTGGAGCTCGTTCGGCTTGATGGGCGGCGTCTCGGTCTGCGTCCCCGCCGGGCCAAGCACGGCTTCGCACAGCTTCGGCGCCTTCTCGCGGAGCTGCGTGATCAGGTTCGTCGTCTCTTCATAGTCCAGCAGTTCGTGGGCGTGGTTCTTGACGACCTCGGTCAGGTGCGTGGACAGCACGCTCGTCGCGTCGACCGCCGTGTAGTTCTGCTGTTCGGCGTGGTCCCGCAGGCCCGCCTCGATCCACACGGCGTCCAGCCCGAACGCCGGCTCCTTCGTCCGCGTGCCCGGCAAGGGTTCGGCGCCCGGGTCGCCCAGCCCGCCGTCCATCGCGAGGTACTGCCCGGGGAACACCTGCCCCGACGCCACCGCGTTGCCCCGGATCTTGATGTGGTACTCGTTCGCCCCGAGCTGCATGTTGTCGCGGATGCGGACGGGCGGCATGACCAGCCCCTGGTCGGCGGCGAGCGTGCGCCGGATCATCGTGATGCGTTCGAGCAGGTCGCCGCCCTGCGTCGTGTCCACGAGCTGCACCAAGGCGTAGCCCACCTCGAGCTCCATCGTGTCGACGTGCAACGCCTGCTCGATCGGCGCGGGGTCGGGCTTCTTCTCGGCCTCGGCCTTCTTCTCCTCGACGTGCGCCGTCTGCTTCTCGTTGCGCCCGGCGACCCACGCGACGATGCCGACGATCCCCGCCAGCGCGAGCATCGGCACGGTCGGCAACCCCGTCACCGACATCGCCGCCAGAAACCCGGCCGTGATCCACAACGCGGCGCTGCGCGTCGCGAGCTGCCCGGTCAGCTCCTGGCCCAGGTCCGACCGGCTGCCGGACCGCGTCACGATCAGCGCCGCGGCGATGGAGATCACGAACGCGGGCAGCTGTGACACGAGGCCGTCGCCGATGGTGAGCCGGGTGTAGACGTCGACCGCCTCGCCGACGGGCATGCCGTTCATCGCGACGCCGACCGCGAACCCGCCGAGGATGTTGACGATCGTGATGATGATGCCCGCGATCGCGTCACCGCGGACGAACTTGGCGGCACCGTCCATCGCCCCGTAGAAGTCGGCCTCGCGCCCAATCTCGTCGCGTCGGGTCCGGGCGGTCTGCTCGTCGATCAGCCCGGCGTTGAGGTCGGCGTCGATGGCCATCTGCTTGCCGGGCATGCCGTCGAGCGTGAACCGCGCCGCGACTTCCGAGATGCGCGTCGCCCCCTTGGTGATCACGACGAACTGCACGATGATCAGGATCAGGAACAGGATCACGCCGACCACGACCGACGAGCCGGACACGAACTCGGCAAACGCCTGGATCACCTTGCCCGCCGCGCCCTCGGCCTGCGCCGCCGTCTCCGCCTCGGTCGAGAGGATCAGCCTGGTCGTCGCGATGTTCAGCACCAGCCGCAACAGCGTCGTGCCCAGCAGCACCGACGGGAACACGCTGAACTCCAACGGCGACTTCACGAAGATCGTCGTCATCAGGATCAGCGCCGCGATCGCGATGTTCGCCGCGATCAACAGGTCCATCACCACCGGCGGCAGCGGCACCACGATCACCGCGATCATCCCGATCACCGCCACCGGGATCAGCAGCGGCTTGTACCGGTCGAAGACCTGCATGAACGCCGGCAGCGCGGGTTGGTTCGGGGGCTGCGCCATGGATCAGTTCAAGCCAAAACTCACGCCGCCGACCGCTTCCCGCTCACGCGGTACACGTACGCGAGGATCTCCGCCACCGCGGCGTAGTGCTCCGGCGGGACCTCCTGCCCGACCTCGACCCCGGCGTACAGCGCCCGGGCCAGCGGCTTGCGTTCGATCAGCGGCACGCCGTGCAACGCCGCGAGCTGCCGGATGCGCAGCGCGAGGAAGTCCGCGCCTTTCGCGACCACCTTCGGCGCCCGCATCGACTCGCCGTCGTACTTCAGCGCCACCGCGTAGTGCGTCGGGTTCGTGACGATCACGTCGGCCTGGGGCACCGCCGCCGCAACACGCTGCATCGCCAGCTGCCGCGCGACGCGCGCCCGGCGTTGCTTCATCAAGGGGTCGCCCTCCATGTCCTTGAGCTCCTTGCGGACCTCCTCTTTGGTCATCTTGAGGTCCTGCTCCTGCTGCCACTTCTGGTACGCGTAGTCGGCGATCGCGAGCACGATCAGCAGCGCCGCCAGTACCGCCGCGAGCTTGAACACGACCCAAGCGCCCAGCGCGAACACCTCGGCCGCACTCAGCCGGGTCATCGCCAGGATCTCCGGCAGTTCCATGTAGATCACGGCGTACCCGACGCCGATCACCACGATCAACTTCGCCATCGACTGCACAAACCGCATCCCCGCGCGGAGGTTCACCAGTTGCTTGGCGCCCGTCAGCGGGTTGAGCTTGCTGAACTTTGGAACCAACGGCTTGCCGGTCAGCAGGAACCCGACCTGCAGCAGCGACGCCGCGACGATCGCCACGACCAGCCCGGCCATCAGCGGCACCAGCGCGACGCCCGCCGCGTACGCCGCGTAGGACCACAGCGTCCGCAGGTCGTCGACCCGCGTCGGGTTGCCCGCGAAGTCGTTGCTCAGCAACGCCCGCATCGAGGCGTGCAGCGCGACGTAGGCCTTCTGCCCGAAGACGTACAGCAGCAGCAGCGCGACCGCGAGCGACACCGCGGCCGTCAGGTCCTGGCTCTTGGCGACGTTGCCCTCGGACCGCGCCTCCTGCCGGCGACGCGGCGACGCGGATTCCGTGCGTTCTTGCCCGCTGCTGCTCTCGGCCATCCTGGCCCTCTAGTGCAACTCGTTTCGTCCGGCCCGCCGACCGGAACGGTGATCAGAAAGACGTGACCCGGCCGGCCTCCTGCCGCGCCGCGACGCCCCACCCCACGGCCCCCAAGCGCCCACACGCGCGCTCACCCCCCGCTCATCGTCCCGTCGTTACGAACCACTTGAGTTGTTGCAGCGTGTGCCAGATCGCGTCTTCCGCCACCGCGGCCACCGCCCCGACCGTCAGCACCAGCAGCCCCGCCGTCATCAGGATGCGGACCACGAACCCGACGCTCAGGATGTTCATCTGCGGCACCGTCCGCGCCACGAACCCCATCGCCACCGACTCCAGAAACAGCAGCGTCAGGACCGGCGCCGCGACCTTCACCAGCAGGTCCATCATCGTCCCCAGCAACCCGAGGATCAGCGTCACCACCGCCTCCATGTCCGTGAACCCCGCGACCGGCACGCGCGTGAAGCTGTCCACCAGCACCTGCAATATCGCCAGGTGCCCGCCGAGGATCAGGAAGATCGTGATGCCCATCAGGAACAACGCCTGCCCGATCGCGCCGACCTGGTCGTCGACCTCCGGGTTGTACGCCCCGGCAATCCCCAAACCCATCTGCTGATTGATGATGTCGCCGCCGGCCTGGAGCCCGATCAGCGGGAGCGTCACGCCGTACCCGATCACGTACCCGATCAACAACTCCAGCGCCGCCAACGGCAGCAGCGACCAGAGCGACAACTCGACACCGAACATCACGCCCAGGTGCATCGCGGACGGCGTGCCGGGCGTGATCAGCGTGCCGTACACCGCGATCGACAGCCCCAGCACGAGCAACGCCTTGACGTAGCGCGGGATCGTGCCGCTGCCGAGCACGGGCGTGAGGATGAACAGCCCCGTCAGCCGGAACACGACCATGAGCCACGCCGGGACGTGGTGCAGGATGGGCGTGAGGTCGATCATGGAGAGAGATTGGGAAGATCAAGAACACCGAGAAAATCAGGAAAATCGAAGATGTTCGTGACGCTTTGCGTCTTCTCGATCTTCTGGATTTTCGTGATCTTCTTGATCTCGGTGGCGTTCAACCGCCGGCAAACATCCGCGTCGAGAAGTCCATCACCTGCTGCAGCAGCCACGGCGCAGCGACCACCGTCACGCCCGCCATCGCCAGGATCTTCGGCACGAACGTCAGCGTCTGCTCCTGCACCTGCGTCACCGCCTGCAGGATGCTGATCGACAAGCCCACGACCAACGCCGCGAGCAGGATCGGCGAGCTCACCGCCATCATCAGCACCAGCATCTCGCGCACCATGTCCGACGCCTGATCCACTTGCATGCGTCACTCCTTTGATCACACGAACTCACGCGCTACCCGACGCCCATCGCCGATGGGACCCAGAAACTCCTCAACAGCGAACCGGCAACCAAATCCCAGCCGTCCACCAGCACGAACAGCAGCAGCTTGAACGGCAGCGAGATGAACACCGGCGGCAGCATCAGCATGCCCATCGAGATCAGCACCGAACTGACCACCATGTCGATCACGAGGAACGGCAGGTACAGCCGGAAACCCATCAGGAACGCCACCTTCAGCTCGCTCAACACGAACGCCGGCACGAGCGTCACCATGTCGACGTCGGCCCGCGTGAGTTCCTCGGGGTTGGACAGGTCGACGCCGCGGTACTCCAGCAGCATGTATACCGTGTCCCAGTTCCCGGTGTACTCGATCTGGTCGAACATGAAGTCCCGCAACGGCTGCTTCGCGTCGGACCACGCCTGAAGCTGCGTCACCTCGCCGCGCTGGTACGGCTGCAAGGCCTCGGTGTTGATCCGTGCGAACGTCGGGGCCATGATCAGGAACGTCAGGAACAGCGACAGCCCGACGATGATCTGCGACGGCGGCAGCGACTGGACGCCGATCGCCTGCCGCAGCAGCGCGAGGACCACGACGACCCGCGTGAAGCTGGTGCACATCACGAGGATCGCCGGCGCCAGCGACAGCACCGTGAGCAGCAGCAGGATCGAGACCGTCGCGTCGAGGCGTTGCCCGGCGAGCGTGTCGCCGTCGGGGCGCTGCTCGGGCTCGATCGACAGCACCCGGCCGGCGTCTTCGAGCACCGAGAGCGGCGTGATCGGTTCGACGGTTTGCTGCGCCGCGGCCGTCGCCGTCGATGCGAGCACGATCAACGCCAACAGCAATACGAACGCAACCCGAAACGCCACGCGGAAACGCGACGGCGAAGGGTTTGTGGGATAGTTGGGACGCGCACCACTCACGCGGTGTTGCCCCCGCCGCTGCGTTGCTTCAACCGGCTGACCAGCGACGAGAGGCTGTCGCGGGCGCGGTCGACCCGGGCCTCGCTGTCGTTGGGTTGGCCGAGCCCGAGGAAGGCGTCGCCGTCGGCGTTCTGCTCGTACGGGCGGTTGAACTTGTGCAGCAGCGACCCGAAGCCGCCGGCGATGCTCTGCGGCTTCGCGCTCTCCACGGCTTGCAGCAGTGTCGCGACCTCGGCCTCGTCGGTCACCTCGCCGAGCGTCCGCAGCCCGCCGGACGACTCACCGACCACGAGCACGCGCTGGCCGACGCGCAGCAGCAGCACGTGACTGCGGGGGGCGACCGAAGACCGGCTGAGCACCTCGACGGCGGAGCTCGTCGTGGCGATCGGCGTGCCCGACGCCTTCGCGACCAGCCAGCGCACCAGGAAGATGAGCCCGACCACGACGCCGAGCGCCGTGAGCGTGCTCAGGATGCCCGACGGGCCCCAGGAACCGCCGCCGTCACCGGGCGTCGAAGCGTCTTCGCCATTCGGAGACGCGGCACGCGGCGCGGCCTGGCCCAACGGCGTCGACTCGATCGGCGCGACGCGCGGCTTGGGCGTGGCGACCGCGTCGCGCCGGGCTTGCTCGGCGTCGACGCCGGCGAAACGCTCTGCCATTTCCGTCATCCGCGCCGCAGAGTGCACGTCGGCGGGTTCGTCCGTGCTGAGCGTGCCGACGCCGGGTTGCGCCGCCACGCCAGCGGTCAGGATCGACCACCAGATCGCGGTTGTGGGCACACGCAACGACCGCCGACAGCGGACGCCACGAGACCGTGGTCGAGGTTGAGTTTGTTTCGCCGACCCGCCGAACACGCCACGGCCCTCCTGGCCTCTGTGCTGGATCCCGTTCTCGCTTCACCCGCCACGGCTCCGCCGTGACTCGCACCCCCACCCACACCCCCGGATTAGCGTCCGATCAACACGCCGCGTCACTGCCCCATCGCGTCGAGCGCCGCCTGCGCGATCGCGTCGGCATCGGCGTCGCTGACTTCCGCCGGCGTCGCGGGCGTTGCGTCTGCACCGGCCTGTTGTTGCTCAAGGCCGGCCTGCTCCGCCTGTTCTTCCAGGTCGGTCACGACCTCGCTGACGCGGATGCAGAAGTTGTCGTTGAGCACGAGCACCTCGCCCCGCGCGACCCGCCGGCCGTTGACGAACACGTCCACCGGGTCGCCGGCGAGCTTGTCCAGTTCGACCACGCTGCCCGACGCGAGCTTGAGCACGTCCTCGACCAGCATCTCGGTTCGGCCCAGCTCGATGGTCACGTCCAGGTCGACGTCGCCCAGCAGGTCGAGGCCGCGGCGCGCGGTGGCGTCTTGGGCCCCGGCGCTGTCCACGTCGTCGGCCATCGCAGACAGCTCCGCCTGCGCCTCGGCGAGCGCCTGGGCAACGATGTCGTCGGCGATGGATTGTTTGTCGGCGTCGCTCATCCGTGAGCCTGGGTTCGAGAACAGTCGATCAATCAACACCCGGGTCGGCGTGCCGACTTATGGGGTCAGTAATCCGCGGCGAACTCCGTGCACTTGCCGATGATCACGTCCAGCATCAGCGGTTCTCCCTGCTTGGTCTCGCCGAACTTGCGCTGCAACACCTCGCGGACCTGCCGGGTCAGCGTCGACAGCGCCGGCTCATGCAGGTGGGCGGGTTCGGCGCGGCGGAAGATCACCATCACCTCGCTGAGCACCTCGGCGCGGCGGGCCTCGATCAGCCCCTCGACGCGCTCCTTCTGCCCGGCCTTGACCGTCGCGTAGATCTCGGTGTCGTACAGGAAGTTTTGCCCGCTCTTGGTGTTCTGGAACTTGTCGGCGACCACCAGCACGGTCACCGGCTGCTCGAGCTGCGCGAGCTCGTCCTCCAGATTGCCCTCGGCCTTGACCTCGCTGGGGCCGCCGGCCATCAGGAACACGCCCGCGATGACCACGGCCTCGATCAGCATGACCGCGGCGACGAGGATGATCGGCACCAAGGGCAGGCCCTTCTTGCCGGCGTTCTCTTCGGGGCTCGGGGCTTGTTCGTCGGCCATGGCGGGGCAGTCGGACCGGGGGCAGGGCGTGCGCGACCACCACGCAGGTCTTGCGCAACACGGGTGTTATCGGTTCAGCCCCGGGGCGACATGAGATTTCTTGCCGGTTCTACCGACCCGTGTCGGGCACCTGCATCTCGGTCACCAGCGTCTCGCTGACCAGCACCTCGACCCGGCGGTTGAGCTGCTCCTCGGCGGTGGTGTAGGCCCGGTTGTCCAGCGGCTCGCGGACGCCGTTGGCGGTCAGCCGGAACCGCCGCGGGTCCATGCCCAGGCCCTGCGGCTCGACCCCGGCCATGAACTCGTACACCGCCTTGGATCGGGCGTGGCTGAGGGCCCAGGCGTCCTCGAAGTTCTCGTTGCCGCCGGCGGGCAGCTCGAGCGCCGCGGCGTGGCCCCGCAGCTCGAGGATGTTCTCCGTGCCCTTGAGCTTCGCCGAGTCGACCAGGCCACGGATCAGGTCCTTGACCGGCGTGGTCAACTCGGCCGACCCGGGCTCGAACGTGATCTTGCCCCCCGTTCCGATCACCATGCCCTCGCGGATCTTGGTGACCTTCGCCTCCCGGCCGCGCTGCCCGGGGTCTTTGGTGTTGCTGCGGTTGGGCTGCTTCTCCTGCTTGAGCCGCATCGCGTCGAGCCGCTTGATCAGCGACATCGTCGGGTCGTCGGTGATGGGGATCTTCCCGCCGCCGCCCATCATGCCGAACGCCTGCTTGATGTGCTCGACCACCGCTTGGAACTGTTCTTCCTTCTTGACTTCACTGAACGACACGATGAGCACGAAGAAGCACAGCAGCAGCGTCATCATGTCGCCGTAGGTCGTCATCCACTCCGGCGCACCGGCGGGCGGGCATTTGCATTTCCTGCTCATGCATCGGCCCCTGCGTCAGGCGGCTTCTTCCTCGGCCTGCGGGCGTTGGCTGGGCGGCAAGAACGTCCGCAGCTTCTGCTCGACGACGCGGGGGTTGTCACCACTCTGGATGCTCATCACGCCCTTGACGATGATCGTCTTGTACATCAGCTCCTCGGCCGATCGCCGCGCCAGACGGTCGGACAACGGCCCGGTCAGGATGTTGGCGACCATCGCGCCGTAGAGGGTCGTGAGCAGCGCGACCGCCAGGCCCGCGCCGATCGCGCTGGGGTCGGACAGGTCCGCGAGCATGGCGACCAGGCCGACCAGCGTGCCGATCATGCCGATCGCCGGGGCGTACTTGGTCGCCGCGTCGAGCATGCCCTTGCCGACCTCGTGCCGCTCGACGGTGTTGTCCAGGTCGTTGAGGAGCACGGCCTCGATCAGCTCCGGGTCCGTGCCGTCAACCGCCATCTGGATGCCCTGCACGACAAACGGGTCCTCGATGTCCTTGCACTGGGCCTCGAGGGAGAGGATGCCGTCGCGGCGGGCGATCTCGGCGAACTTGACCATGTCCTCGATGAGCTTCTCGATGGACTGGTTTTTCCAGAACAGCGCCTTCATCGCGACCTTGGCGATGCCCTTGACGTTGCCCATCGGGTAGCAGAACAGCACCACGGTGATCGACCCGCCGAAGACCATGATCACGGACGGGACGTCGACGTAGATGCCGACTTTGCCGCCCAGCAGCATGGCGACCAGGACCAGGGCCCAGGTGCCGATCAATCCGAAGAGCAGGCCGAGGTCCATGGCCGAGTCGGGGTGCGGGGTTCAGGGTCGCGGGACGGATTACCACCAACGCCGCGGGCGTACCGCGACCACAGGGGTTATCGGCGGGCCCCGGAAGTCAGGTGCAGTTTTGGGCTGCGTGGCGGCGTCGTGACACTTCGCGGCCAAACCCCGTTCAGTTCGCCGACGCGGCTTGCCGCTCGAACAGGTCCAGCTCCGACGTCCACCGCAGCCAGTCCTGCCAGTGCCGGCGGGTCATCGGGACCTCCGGGCGGTCGAACGCGTCGTCGTCCATCCGCTCCAGCAGCAGCAGGGCCTTGTTGTTCGCGGCACGGGCGGCGGCGTACTCCTCCAACTCACAGTACGCGTTGACGATCTGCACCCACGCCACCAGCGACGCCGGGTCCCCCTGCCACCGCTCGGCGGCCTCGCGGTACCGGTCGATCGCCGTGACGTAATCGCCCCGGCGGAACGGGCAGTCGGCCTCGTAGAACCAGGCGTTCCGGCGGTACAGCTTCTCCAGCGGCGACAACGCCAACTCGTGCCGGGCTTCGAGCGCGGCGCGGGCGGTGGCGAAGTGTTCCTGGGCCTGGAGCAGGCGTTCGTCACGCTCCGTCTCCAGCTCGCGCCGCTGCCGCTGCGGGATGGACAGCGCAAGCTTTCGGTCGAGCTCCTCGACGCTGCGCCGCATCGAATCGGCCAACATGTAGTGCAACTCCGGGCCTTGCCGGGTGTCGCCATAACGCTCGGCAGCCTCTTCGAGCCGAACGATGGCGTTGACGTACATCGAGGGCTCGTCGTCGCCCATGATGTAGTACGTCCGGGCCAGGTCGACCAGCGCGTCGCGGTAGGTGTCGGAGTCGGGCGTCACGGCCGGGTGGTTCTGCAACACGCGGAGCAGCGTCTGGATCGCGTCGGCCGGACGGTCGACCGCGGTGTAGCTCCGCGCCAGCGGCACGAGCGAGGCGTAGGCCCACCGGCTGTTGCCGTGCTCCTCGATGAGGTTCTCGAAGAGCTGGATCGCCGGGCCGTACTGCCGGTCGGCCTGGTACGCGGCGGCGAGCTGGTGCTGGGCCTGGAGGTGCTGCCCGTCGACGGCCCGGGTCGCGAGGAACTCGTCGTAGGTGTTGATCGCCTCGGTCCAGAGCTGGGCGCGGTCGAAGTTGCGCGCCGCCTTCCACAGCGACCCACCGTGCTGCGCGTCGTCGAACTCGACCACCCGCCGGGCGTGCCGCAGGAAGTACTCCGCGGACCGGCCGAAGTGCATCGCCGCCTCCTGGTACGCCAGCCGGCGTGCCTCTACCGGCGGGTCGCCGGCCCCGGCCCACGTCAGCGGGTCCAGCGCGTCGCCGTCCGCCATGCGTTGCTCGGCGATCGATTCGTGCACCTCGGCAAACCGTTGCACGATCGGCACCGGCAGCACCTCCCCGTGCAGCGGCGTCGCCACCGCCAACAGGTCCAGCGCGTCGGCGAACCGGTCTTGCTCCCGCGCCCGCTCCACGTGCGTCGCCACCTGGTCGATCACCTCGGCCCGGCGCTCGTCCCACACCGGCGCCTGCTCCACCAGCCGCTTCACGCCCTCGCGGTAGTGGTTCACCGCGTCGCCGTGCTGGCCGATCTGCGTCTCGATGTTCGCCTGCCCGATCAACGCGTCGATCACCAGATCGCTCGCGGGGTACTGCTTCTCGGCCTGTCGGTACAACGCCTGGGCGCGTTCGAGGTATCCCTCGCCGCCGTGCGCGAGCTCGATGTCCGCCAGCCCAATAACGATCGGCGCGCCGAGTTCGTGCCCCGCCGGCACCATCCGCTGCGCCTGCAGGAACAACCGCTTGCTCTCCTCGAACGACCCCGCCCGACGGTGCGCCTCGGCCAGCCGCACCAGCAGCTCGGGCACGTCGAACCGCCCCTCCGACCGCAGCCGCTGCGTCTCGACGTTCAGGTAATCGATCGCCCGCTGCGGGTCGTTCACATCCAGGTACTGGTCCGCCTTGAACCCGACCGCCCACACGCGTTGGTCCAGCCGCTCCTCGCTGTCCTGTTCCCGTGCGATCTCTCGGCGGAAGCGGTCGAGCAGTCGCTCCAGCGTCCCTGGGTCCGGTTCGGCCCGCGCCGCCTCCCGCTCGATCAGGTCCCGCACGATCGCGTACCGGTGCTCCGGCCGCAGCGGGTCCAACGCGTCCACCAACCGCAACGCCTCGTCCGGCTCGCCCAACGCCACGAACGTCAACGCCTTCCACCGCAGCGCCCGGTCGTCCAGCTCCCGCCCAAACGAAACGGCCTTGTCGTAATACTCCAGGATCCGCCGGCGGTTCTTCTCCGTGACCTCGGTGCTCGCCGGCCGGTCGTGTGACAGCATCAGGTCCAGGTAGTTCGCGTCGCCCGAATACTGCCAGTACCGGCCGCGCACCGTGTTGTCCGGCGGGTACACCTCGAAGTCTGCCTGCACCGTGTCCAGCCGCTCGACCGCCCGCTCCAGCTCCGGGGCCGACTCCGTGCGGATCAGCGCGTCCGCCTCGTCCAGCACGCTGTGGTAGTCCGGCGGGGCGTGACGCGGCACGATCAGATAAAGCCCCAACGCAAACACCCCGATCCCCGCCAGCAGCGACGGCACCTGCCACAGCTGCGACCACGACACCGCCTCCAACCCACCACCCCCGCCCCCGGAAGTGGCCGCTTCGCCGCCGGAAGACGCCGGGGAATCGGACACCTGCTCGACAAACTCGGGCAGCTCTTCCTGCGTGATGCCGTCGTGTTCCTCGGCCATGCCAACTCGGTCCGTTTGCCCCACCCGATCCGTTCAACCCAAGCCAAACCCACGCGACAGGCGCACCCACACCGCGGGCGATGTCCCGTGCATCGGCCGATAACGACGCGTCGCTTCAAACTTCCCCCGCCGGCTACCCCGCCTGCGCCCGCCGTCGCAGCTCCGCCTCAACAAACCCGTGCAAATCCCCGTCGAGCACGCTCTGCGGGTTGCCCTTCTCGTGCCCCGTGCGGTGGTCCTTCACCCGATTGTCGTAGAACACGTAGCTGCGGATCTGCGAGCCCCAGCCGCGGTCGACCTTGCCGCCCGTCGCGGCGTCCATCTCGGCCTGCCGCTTCTCTTCCTCCAGCAACTCGAGCTTGCCGCGCAGGATGTCCATCGCCTTGCGCTTGTTCTGCCCCTGGTCCCGGAACACCGAGCAGACCACCATGATGTTCGTCGGCGTGTGCACGATCCGTACCGCGGACGCAACCTTGTTCACGTTCTGCCCGCCCGGGCCCGACGACCGCGCGAACGCCGTGAGCTCGATGTCGTTGTCGTCGATCTCCACGCCGCCCGTGTCGTCGAACTCCGGCACGATGTCCACCGTCGCGAAGCTCGTCTGCCGCTTGCCCTCCGCGTTGAACGGCGACACCCGCGCCAGCCGGTGCGTCCCCCGCTCGGCGCTGAGGTACCCGTACGCCAGCGGCCCTTCGATGAACAGCGTGACTTCCTTGATCCCCGCCTCCGTGCCGTGCGTCTTCGACACCTCGCTGATCGACCAGCCCTGCTTCTCGCAGTAGTACAGGTACATCCGCATCAGCATCTCGGCCCAGTCGTCGGCTTCCGTCCCGCCGGCCCCGCTCTGGATCGTCAGGTAGCAGTTGCGGTCGTCGTACTTGCCCGACAGCAGCGACGTCACCTCCAGCTTGTCCAACTCTTGCTGCAACGGCTCGATCTGCGCGTCGACCTCCTGCCGGCTGTCGTCGTCGCCGGCCTCCTCGGCCATCTCCCACAGCAGCACCGCGTCCTCCACCTTCTGCTGCAGCGCCTCAAACGGCTCGATGATCCGGCCAACGCCCTTCATTCGGGCGACCGTCTTGTTCGCCGCGTCGGGGTCGTCCCAGAAGTCCGCGGCGTTCATCGCCGCCTTGAGCTCGTCGTGTTCCGCCTTGCGCGGCCGGTACCGCAACGCCTCGCCGATGGACGCGACGCGGTCGTTCAGTTCTGAGAGCAGGCCGGGGATGTTCTCGTGCATGGGGCTCGCCACCGAGGGGCGGAGAGTCTATCCCACCACCGCCGCGATCGCATCGCAGAGTGGGTCGACGTTGCCGGGCGTAATGCCGGCGACGTTGATGCGGCCGTCGCCGACGACGTAGATGGCGTGGTCGGTCTTGAGGGATTCGACCTGGCCGGGGGTGAGGCCGGACATGGTGAACATGCCGCGCTGGGCCGTGACGAAGCCGTTGCCGGCGGGGTCGAGTTGCACGCCGCGCTGGTCGAGGCCGGCCTTGAGCGCGGCACGCATCTCGTGGATGCGTCGCCGCATCGCGTCGAGCTCGGCGGTCCACTGCCGGGGGGGGTCGGCGTGTTCGAGCACGCGGC
>JANQPR010000014.1 GCA_028285385.1 Phycisphaera sp. | reverse complement strand
AACGAGGAAACCCCCTTCGAAGACGCGCGCATCGTCATGCTCACCAGCAACCGCGGCGAGGTCCTGCACCCCCACGACCTCCGCGCCCTCAAAGGGCGCGGCCTCTACACCCTCCAGATCGGCTACTACGACCCCGGCTACGGGCCCGACTTCCGCAAGGCCGCCGAGACCGCCGTCGAGGTCCTGCGCGAAGCCGGCGAAGACGCGTACTACTACCACGGCCCGGTCCGCTCGCTCGTGCTCCTCAACGCCTGGACCTACGGCGAGGCGTTCACCCGCCAGGGCCAGGTCGACCGCTACTCCAACACCGTCCGCGGCGTGCAGGAAGTCCACGCATACAACGTGCCCAACGGCCGGCCGTTCACCGACGACGACGACCCCGCCTTCGTCGCGACCCAGAAGTCCTTCCTCGTGCCCATCCGCTAGCGGATAGACGAAGCCGCCGCGTCATAACAAAGCCGCCGCGTCACCACGCGGGGGGAGGCAGCGTGTTCGTGCCCCCCGCGTGGTGACGCGGCGGCTTCCAACAAGTGCGACCGCGGGCTATTGCTGTTTGGCACAACGTTGCAGGCCGCCTGACAGAAGCGCCAACAACGACGCGCACAACCGGTCCTTCACCGCCTGCATCGACGGGCAGTCGTCGCCAAGCAACTCCTTCAAGCTCGTCACGCCCCTCCCCTCCAACCCGCAAGGCACGATCAACTCGAAGTGCGACAGGTCCGGATCGACGTTGAGCGCCAGCCCGTGCATCGTCGTGTTCTTGCGGATCCGCACGCCCATCGCGCACAGCTTCGCGTCCGGCCCGCCCTCCCGCGGGACCCACACCCCCGTCGCCCCGCACTCGCGGTGGGCCGTGACCCCGAAGTGCGCCGCGGTGTCGATCACGGCCTGCTCGAGCAGCCGCATGTAGCTGGACAGGTTCAGCCCGAACGCGCCGAGCTTGAGGACCGGGTAGACGACCAGCTGCCCCGGGCCGTGGTAGGTGATGTCCCCGCCGCGGTCGGTCTCCGCGGTCGCCACGCCCAACTCCGTGAGGTGCTCATCGCTGGCGAGCAGGTTCTCGCGCACGCTCGGCCGGCGGGTCAGCGTGATCACCGGGTCGTGCTCGACCAGCAGCACCGTGGGCGGCTTTTCGCCGTCGATCACCGCCTGGTTCAGCTCGCGCTGCAGGCTCAGGGCGGCGGCGTAGCCGGCCCGGCCGAGGTCCTGGATCGTGATGGGCGGGGTCTTGGGCAAGGGTGGCGGGCATACGGGCGGGGGACCGATGATTTCTTTATCATACGCGGCTCTTCGCGTAAGCCCCGCTATGCCCCAGATCCACCGCACCGCGACCGTCGACGAACAGGCCCAGCTGGCAGACGACGTGGTCGTCGGCCCGCAGTGCGTCATCGAGGGGCCGGTCACCATCGGCCCGGGCACCAAGCTCATCGCCCAGGTCTACCTCAAGGGCCCGCTCACCCTCGGCGAGAACAACACCCTCTACCCCTTCGCCACCATCGGCCTCGAGCCCCAGGACTGGAAGGCCGACCCGGACAAGCCCGGCAGGGGCACCGCCATCGGCAGCGGCAACATGATCCGCGAGGGCGTCTCCATCCACCGCTCCTCCCGCGACGAGCGCCCCACCACCCTCGGCGACCGCAACTACCTCATGGCCTACAGCCACGTCGCCCACGACTGCGTCGTCGGCAGCGACTGCATGTTCGCCAACTCCGCCCTGCTCGGCGGGCACTGCGAGGTCGGCGACCGCGTCATCCTCGGCGGCAACTGCGGCGTCCAGCAGTTCTGCCGGATGGGACGCCTCTCCATGCTCGGCGGCTGCGAGGGCATCACCGCCGACCTCCCGCCGTTCTGCATGATCCACCACACCAAGCAGGTCTCCGCCCTCAACCTCATCGGCCTGCGCCGGGCCGGCCTACGCAAGCACATCGGCGCCCTCCGCGAGGCGTTCAACCTCTACTACCGCAGGGGCATCCCCGGCACCAAGGCCCTGGACATGATCGACGACCAGATCGACGACGAACTCGTCACCGAGTTCACCGCCTTCATCCGCGCCTCCGAGCGCGGCGTCACTGGCTACGGCGAGTCCTTCAAGCACCGCCCCTGGCTCAAGCCCGAGTTCTACCAGCAGGGCAACAGCGAGGGCTAACGCGGATTCACTTCATCTAGTCAGCATTCATCCCAGCCCAAGCCCAGCATGTCAATGCGGGGCCCCATGCCTCACACACGCCATCGGGCCCGCATTGGCATGCGGGGCTCAACTTGACCTCCCATCAAAGCCCAAGCAATCCGTCACTCAAACCGCACCGAATCCACAAACCGATCAAACGTCGGCCGGTACCGATCCAGCAACGATTGCTGGGTTTCGAGCTTGATAATCCAGGCCTGACCCGCATTTTCGCCCTCGGTCACCGGGACCCAGACGTAGATCAGCCCCGGCTTGACGCCGCCGTGCTCGAGCATCTCGAAACGCTTGGCCGCGATCCCGTCGACCTCGATGTCGGTCTCCTCGGTCACCTCGGGCTTGAGGCTGACGTTCTTGGACAGCTCGACCGTCGCATCGCGGAACGCCTCATAGGTCGCGGTGTTCTCGGCGACGAGCCTCGCGGTGATCATGTTCATCCCGCTCCCGGTTTTCATGTCGATGTAGCCGTTGGGCCGCGGCGTCCAGTCGCCCTTGAGCTTCATGTACGAGATGCCGTCGTCCTGCCGGCGGTCCTCGGCCACCTCGTTGCCGGGCTGATCGGTGTCCGTGCCGCCCGTACCGTCTGGATCACCACCGTCACCGCCGCCACAGCCGAACAGGAAAACCGCCACGCAGCACAACAGCGCTAGACCCGTCACGCTCTTCATCGTTGTACCCCTAAGAAAGTGGAAAGCTGCTTATTCAAACTCAACCGTGTCACACCAGGCCCGGATCGCCGTCGACAGGGCCTCGGCGTCTTCGGCCTTGCACGTCAGCTTGAAGGTCCAGGTCTCTCTCGGCCGGTCAAGGTCCTCGCCGCGCGGGACCCACGCCGCGATGATCGCGAAGTTCGTGCCCTCGTTGACCAGCGGGATCCACGTCGCCGTCGTGTCGCCGAGCTTGAACTGCTCGAAGTCCGAGGCCCCGGCCGTGGTCAGCCCCTCGATCGGCGCGATGCCCGCCTGGCGGACCCAGCGCGTCACGTTCATCGCGAACCCGCCGACGTCGCCCGGCCACCTGGAAACCGCCAACTCCGCGCCGTCGAACTCGGCGGGCGGCACCAGCGTCAGCAGGCGCATCGCACGCGGCGCGCCGACCGTCCAGCCCTCGGGCAGCTCGTGGCTGAGCCCGGGCACCGACAACCGCTCGCCCGCCGACTCGGGCGGGTCCGTCGTTTCCGGCGGGTCGGTCGTCTCCGGCTCGTCCGTCACCCCGGGCTCGGCGGGTCCGGGCTCGGGCTCGTTCGGCTCAGGCTTCACCGGATCGCCCGGCCCGGGCGTGGGCCCGGTCGGCGTCTCACCGGTGGGCAGGTCGTCAGCGGGCTCGGACCCCGAGCCGCCGCAGCCGGCGAGGGTCAGGGCGGCACATATCAAAGCGGTGAGGGGGAGGTGCTTGGTCATGGGGTGCCTTGTTCGATTTCTTTTCAGTTGTAATCATTCTAACCGCATGGGGCCGCACGCTGGAAGGCGGGAATCGTTCGTAGCCGTCGAGCAACGCCTCGAC
>JANQPR010000006.1 GCA_028285385.1 Phycisphaera sp. | reverse complement strand
CCTCCGCCCCGGCGACCAATACACCATCGAGCCCGGCGTCTGGCACTGGTTCCAGGCCGGCGACGACGGCTGCGTCGTCAGCGAGTTCAGCTCCACCAGCCGCGACGACGCCGACCAGTTCACCGACCCCCGCATCCAACGACTCCCCCAGGTCGAGGAAGACGCTCACCACGACTAGATCAGACGGGTGTGTTTACCAAGGTTGTGCCACAACCAGCCCTGTGGTGCCTGCCTTTCCGTAGTCACGACTGATTTCGGTAGCACAACGCGAGTTGTCGAACTTCGAACAGCAAGCGTGTTGACGTCGCTACCGCGCCAGAGTGCGGCTAGACGCAATATCTAGCGAGACATCCCGTTGGTTGCTATGACGCTGTGCCCGATGCACGGGCCGGGGCAAGACGATCGGTTTTCACATGCCTCGCCTGATCTCCGCCGTTGAGCGTCAGACCCGGGCTGAGGCCGCCTTGGTTATTCTTGATGGCGGGACTTCCACGTGTACGGGAAGTGCCGCCGTTGTGCTGCGAAGCGGTGGATACCGGACCGCCGAGGCAGGGTCATGTGCGTTGCTCAGCGGGGCGAGGCTTGTTGCAGCGTGGTCAAAGGCGGAGCCTCCGGCCCCAGGTTCCTGACCATCGATCCATGAGGCGTGACGTGCAGGCGAGGGCAAGGCGGTGAGCACCTGGAGACCCAACGGCGTCCGGTCCTCGGCTTTCTCCATCGGCAGCGCGAGCGTCGGCAGCGGCGTCAACTTTCTGACGGTGGTGCTGCTGGGTCGCTACGCATACGAGGCCGAGTTGGGCGTGTACGCGCTGGTGTTCTCGGTGTTCGTGTTGATCACCACCGGGCAAGCAGCCCTGCTCACGACGCCGTACACCGTCCTTCGGTCGCAGCGCACCCGCGGGGACATCGCCGGCTTTGGCGGGTCGGTGTGGTTGGCGTCGGTCGGTGTCGCTGCCCTGGCGTCCGCGATCGGGGTTTCGATCGCCGGAGCGCTGTGCTTGGCGGGAGGGTCGGCGGCTTCGGCCGTCCTGTGCGCGGGGTTGATCGCGCCGTTCGTGCTGCAGCGAGACCTCCTGCGACGAGTGCTGTTTGCGTGGCTGCGGTTCGAGGCCGTGTTCGCCATTGACGCCATCGTCGGCGTGATCCGGTTGGCGTTGTTGGCCTGGTTGGCCGTCGAGGGGCGCCTCGACGCAATGACCGCGCTAGCGGCGTGGGGCGCGAGCGACCTGGTGGGGGTGGCCGTGACAGCTGGGCTCGCGCGACGTCACCTCCGCGTGCGGCGCGAACAGCTGGCCGCTGATGTATCCGCGTGCTGGGACTTCGGGCGGTGGAGTTTGACCGCCCAGTCGGTTTTTACGCTGCAGCATTTCGGGGCCCATTGGATGCTCGCCGCGCTCAAAGGGCCGGCGTGGGTCGGCTTGTACACCGCGTGTGCCACTTTGGCACAGCTTGTCTCGCCGGTGACCACGGGGCTGGCGAACATGCTCGGCCCGGTGATGACGGATCGTCTGAACCGGCGTGGCCTATCGGCCCTGGGAAGGGTCATTTGGCGCGTCACTATTGCCTTGATCGGGATAACCCTAGGCTACGCGGCTTTGATGGCCGGTATGGCGCCGTCGCTGCTGCCTTGGCTGTATGGCGAGGCCTACGCCGGAAACGGCTCCGTGGTTGTCCTCCTCGCCGGGGCGGCGGTCCTGTCCGCGGCGGGTTTGGCGGCGAGCAAGGCGGTCACGGCGTTGGAGCGCCCGGCCGCCAACGTGGCCGTGAATGCCATCTCGCTGCCGTTCACGCTCGTGCTGGTCGGGGTCGGTGCGGTCCGGTTCGGCTTGTCTGGGGCCGCGGCCGGGGTTTTGGCGGGGGGAGGGTTGACCCTGGGTTTACGATGGTGGTGGGTGAGACGGGTCTGGGCCGGCTATCGGCTGCGGCCGGCCGAAGCCGACCCCGCGGGCCCCATCGAACCGGCGAACCCCGGGACCTAGCCGAGGTGAGATGAAGGTTCTTCTGTGCCACAACTATTACCAGCAGCGCGGTGGCGAAGACGTGTCGTTCGACGCCGAAGCCGATCTGCTCGAGTCGCACGGCCACCGCGTGCTGCGGTTCGTTCGTCACAACGACGAGATCACTCGCCGGTCCCGGCTCACGGTCGCCGGCCAGACGCTGTGGAGCCGCTCGGCGGCGCGTGAATTGGACGCGTTGATCCGCGAGGAACGCCCCGCGGTGATGCACTGCACGAACGTGTTCCCACTGGTCTCGCCTTCGGTGTACCGCGTGGCCCGTCGTCACGGCTTGCCGGTGCTGCAGGCATTGCGGAACTACCGCGCGTTCTGCGTCAACGGAACCTTCTCCCGCGGCGGCCGGCTCTGTCAGGACTGCCTGGGCCGACCGCTGGGGTGGCGGGGGGTTACCCACGGCTGCTACCGGGGCAGCATCTCGGCCAGTGCTGTGGTGCTCGGCTGGCAGCAGGTGTACCGACGGCAGATTATGCGTGAAGGGATGATCGACCTGTTCTACGCGCCGTCGCAGTACGCGAAGGCGCAGTACGTGGCCGGCGGGCTCGACCCCGCACGGGTCGAGGTCAAGCCGAACTTCACGGAGCCAGTCCAGGTCTCGTCCGACCCGGAACCGGGGCGGGGCGCTTTGTTCGTGGGCCGGCTGTCGCAGGGCAAGGGGGTAGCGGTGTTGCGTCGCGCGTGGGAAGCACTGGGGAACACCGGGCCGCCGCTGCAGGTCGTCGGCGTCGGCCCGGAGGAACCCACGATCGCCGAGGCGGCCCAGCGAGGCCTGCTGTCCTGGCACGGCGCCTTGCCGCACGACCGCGTGATCGAGATGATGGCGAGCGCGGCCTTCGTGGTCATACCGTCGGTCAACCCGGAAACGTTCGGGCGGACCGTGATCGAGGCCTACGCGTGCGGCCGACCCGTGATCGCCACGCGAGTGGGCGCGTTGCCCGAACTCGTGCGTGACGGCGAGACGGGGTACCTGTGTACGCCGGGCGACGCGTCAGACCTGGCGATCAAAGCGCAACGGCTGGCGGCCGACCCGGACCGGCTACGCCGGATGGGCGCGGCGGCGCGACGCTGCTTCGAGTCGTCGTTCACCCCGGAGCGGAACCACGGGATGCTGGTGTCGCTGTACGAAAGAGCGATCGAGGTCGCCAAGGACCGCCGGCGTTCGAGCGTGCGTAAGGGAGAGTTGGGGTGCGCGCCGTGACGCCGTTGGCCCTGCTGCCCCGGTTCCGGGGGCTGAACCGAAAGCTGGCGGAACTCGAGGCGCGTGAGCGGTGGCCGCGCGACGCGGTGGAGCGGCTGCAGTTGGAACGGCTCAACCGGCTCTGGCGTCACGCGCGGTCGCACGTGGCCCACTACCGTGAGTTGGCCGATCAACGTTCCTTGCCGGTGTCGTTCGAATCGCTGGACGCGTTCCGGGGCGCGATCCCGCTGCTGGACAAGTCGACGGTGCGCGAGGCGCCGCGACGTTTCCTCTCCGATCGTCCGAGCCCGGGGCGGTGGCACCGGACGGGCGGATCTACGGGCGTCCCGATGCGCGTGTATTGGTCTCACGAAGCGCACCGGGAACAGCTGCTGGCCAAGTACCGGGCGGAGCAGGCCCGGGGCTTGGATGTATTCGACCGCAAGGTGTTTCTTTGGGGGCACGCCGCATCGCTGAACCCGGGTTGGGAGGCGCGCTGGCAACGGATCCGGCGGCCGGTCGAGGATTGGCTCCGCTGCCGTCGGCGGTTAAGCGCGTACCGGCTCGGCTCCGCGGACCTGACACGGCACCTCCAAGCGATGGCCCGTTACCGCCCCGCCGGGTTGTACGGCTACGCGTCGGCGGTCTACCTCCTGGCCCGCGAAGCGCTCGCGCAGGCGTTGGACTTCCCGAGCCTGAAACTCGTCGTCCTCACCGCCGAACCCGCGCACCCGTGGATCATCGACACCGTTGTGGCCGCGTTTGGGGCGGAAGTAATGGTCGAGTACGGAGCGGTTGAGTGCGGGGTGATGGCGACGCAGGACCGCGACGGCGACCTGCGCGTCCGGGAAGAACGCGTGTTGATCGAAACCGTTCCACGGTCGGAGGACGGTCGCCACGAGTTGGTCGTGACGGTGCTGAACAACCCGTCGTTCCCGCTGCTGCGTTACCGGATCGGGGACCTGTCGTCCGCGCCGATTGCCCGGCCGGAGACCGGCTTTGCCGTGCTCGCCGGCGTCGACGGACGGGATAACGACTTCCTGTGGAACGCGGCCGGCGGCGTGGTTCACCCGATGGCGGTGAAGCACGTGGTTGAACCGTACGACGCGGTCCGGCGGTTCTCGGCGGTTCAACGCGCCGACGGGGCGTTGGAGGTGCAGCTGGAAACGGACACCGAAATCGACACGCGCCCGTTGCGGGAGCGCTTCGGGGCGTTGATGGGCGGCTATCCGGTCACGGTCGACGCCCGGCCGGTGCTGGAGAGCACCGCGGCCGGCAAACACCGGTGGGTAGTTTCGGAAATGGGAGCACCCAATCGGCCGGCGAGCTCGACACCCGCGGGTGTGCCCGCATGAACGCCACCGCGCCCACGCCGAATCTTGTGTACGAGCTGCGCCCGCACTGGCCGAAGCTCGCGTGGGTGGCGCACGTGCCCCGTGACGGAGGCCCGGTCATCGTCGAGCGGGGCCCCGGCGTCGAGGCACGGCCGCAATGGTTCGGCGACGCGGTCTGGAACGGCCCGGTCCAGGAAGGCCGGCTCGACCAGGCCGACGTGGTCTTCGGCAGCGGCGCTCGAGTCGACGACGATGGCATCACGTTCGTGTCCTCCAGCGCGACGGTCGATCGTTTGCAGTGGTTCGAAGACGGCAACGGGGCGTGGGTGTCCAACACCTTGGCCGGCTTAATCCACCGGTTGGGCGCCCGCCTCGACCCGCTCTGCGACCGTTACCCCGCCTGGTTCGAGTCGGTCATCCACGGCCTGGACCGGCACCAGCGCTCCCTCCCGACCTCGTTGGGACCCATTCAACTCGCTTACTTCCACAACCTGCGTTGGCAGGACGGCCGCCTCAGGCCGATGCAGAAACCGCGTATCGAACGGTCGATCGCAGACTTCGCGGGCTATCACGGGTTCTTGGCACAGACCATCCAACAGTTGGCCGAAAACGCCGGCAATCCCGGGCGGTGTTTCCCGCTCCGGCTACTCGGCACGGTGTCGCGCGGGTTCGACTCGCCCGCGGCGGTGGCGTTGGCGCAGCCGGCCGGCCTGGATGAGGCATTTACCGTGAACCGGGCGCGCGACGGCGAAGACGACAGCGGCGTCGAGCTGGGCGAGCGCCTCGGGCTGAAGGTGCACGCCGTCGCGCGCGACGCCTGGCGTGACCGGACAAACGTCGAGCCGCCCTTTCTTGCGTCGGACGCCAAGGGGGAAGACGTCTACTTCGCTTCGGCGTCGGAACACCTCACCGGTCGCCTCGTCCTGACCGGCTTTGCGGCCGGGCCGTGGAAACGGGGTTCCGCGCCGAACCTCGACCTGCGTCGTGCGGACCAATCGGGGCTGTCGCTGACGGAGTACCGTCTGCACGCGGGATTCGTCCACGTGCCCGTGCCAACCATCGGGGCCCAGTACGGCGAAGCGATCCACCGGATGATGCATACCCCTGAGATGGACCGCTGGGTGAGCGGCCGGGCGTACGACAAGCCCTTCTGCCGACGGGTGCTGATCGAAGCGGGCGTGCCCGAGGCGATGTTCGGGCAGACCAACCGCGCCGCGTCGGTGCTGTTTTTTGACCGCCGGAGCTTTCTCAGCGAACAGTCAAGGCACGACTACGAACACCACCTAGGCGCGGCACGACGCGAGCGGCCTGCCCGGGCGTGGCTAAAACGCCTCCGCGACGCCGCCGAGCGTGGGGTGTCGGCGGTGGTCGGCGCCGGCCAGGCCGGAGCGGCGGGGGCGTACCGCCTGACGCGCTGGCCGGGGTTCGACCGCGCGGCGAAGTCGTGGCGCCTGCGCGTGCGGGCCGGCTACGAGACGCGGTACCGCTACCTATTCCCCTGGGCGGTCGAGAAACTCCGAACCTGTTACGCAGCATCCGACGAAGAAGGCAAAGCATCCAGGAACGAGTAGAGGCGAGAGAAGGCTTCCAGCGCCGGCGCTCGGTTACGCAGGTTGAGCACGTCGTGGGTGGCGTCGGTGACGTTGATGTGTTCAACGTGCGGCGATCGGTCCGCCCAGACTCGACAACGGGTGCGGGCCCGGTCCGACACCTGCGTGTCCAGCCCGCCGGTAAGGATCAGAACCGGCGTTGCGCCAAAAGGCTCATCCGCTTTGTCCCAGCGGGTCTGAGCGTTGAGCGTGTTCATCAACTCGAAGCCCACGGTGTTCAAGCGGCACTCGCCGAGCCCGACACGGCGCAACAGGTCGGCGTTGCTGTGCTCGGCGTCGCCTGGGAGCATCGGGCTCAGCAGGACAACCCCATCGATCAGCCCGGGGTAGCGTCGGTTGATCTCCGCAACGGGTGTGGCTGAAGCCGAGCGCGCCAAGGGGACCAGCCGTGTGCCGGAGTCGGATTTGAGTTGACGGAACCACCCCGCCAGCCAGTCGGCGTAGCCGTCGAGCTGGCGAACGCCATCGGGGGTGGGCGTGCCGTTGCAGCCGGGCAGGTCGATCGCCACCGCGCCGACCGGGCGGTGGTGTGGGAGAGCGCGGAGCTCCGTCAAAGATCGGCTGCGGCCCGGTTTCTTCTTCGAGCCGGTCAGCACGTTCAACAGCGCGAACATGCTCCCGGCGTGGCTGGTCGTGGGGCCGACGCCATGAAGCAACGGCATCACTACGTCCGCCCCGTCCGGAAACACGCCCTTCCGGCTGTGGTAGCAAGTCGTGCCCAAATCCGGCATAAACACCGGAACCAAGCCGACGAAGCGCTGGCCGCGGTGCGAGACCTCGGCCGCGCACGGCGCGGGCCCATCGTCGCCCGTATCGGGGCGGTGAGGTGTCTGCAATGTCGTTCTCACTTCGCCTCCCGCCCAGTAGGATACCGGTGGCTCGTTGAGAGGCCAGTGTTTTTCCTGTTTTCTCGGCCCACCCGCTTCGAGCCGCGGGGAGGCCATTCCGAGCCTACACGTGCCCGCACCCGATCCCCAGCAACAACCCCGCGACGAGGGCCCAAAGGGCTCGACGGCCGAAGCGCTCCGCCTGCCCGGCGGGTGGGTGAACCGCTGCCGGGCATGGCTCGTGCCCGCGGTGATGGTGGCGGTCGCGGCGACGCAACTCGTCCGGGTCCACTTCGACGGCCTCAACTCCTGGCGCGGCGGCGGCTTCGGGATGTACGCGGGGTTCCATCCGCGCCACCACGACGCGTGGCTTATCGACACCGCGACCGGCGAGGCCTTCCGTTACGAAAAGACAGGGAAACACAACACGGGCCCGCACGCCGAACTGATCCGCCCCATCCTGACCCACCCCAGCCAGCGGCGGGTAGACGAGGCCCTCGCCTCACTGCCCGACGGCTGGAAAGACCTTGGGCGGCTAGAGGTTTGGCGGCCGACGTACGACACGAGCACGGGCCGGCTCGGACGCCGACTCATCGCGACGTCTGCGGCAACGACGCCCGGCACCACAAAAGACGACGAGCCATCGGCGTCCGAAGCCGAGACCACGGGAGGGGAGGAGCGTTGACACCGAGCACCCACGACGCCGCTCCGACGAACCCGGCCGTGGTGATGGTCGCGTTGTCCGCCCTGGCGCTCGCGTTCCTGACCTACCTGTTCACGGACAACCGCGTCGACGAGAACCTCCGCGCGTTGGGTGTGCTCTTGCTGGCGCTGATCCTGGTCTTCCCTCAACGCCTTGGGCGTCGCTGGTTCACCTGGGCCGGCGTGTTCGCGGTCATGCTCGCCGGCTTCGTGATGCGGCCGCTGGATGTCCCGAACCACCACGTCATGCTGACCTACGTGGCCGCGGCGGCGGCCCTGGCGTTGACCGCCAAGCCGGAAGACCACGAACCGCTGCTGCGGGCGAACGCGCGCTGGTTCATCGTTGCGCTGATGTCGCTCGCCACGCTCCACCGCCTGCTCTCGGCGGACTTCCTGAACGGGTCGTACGTCGCGTTTGAGTCCGCACGGGGCGGGTTCCTGACCCCGCTGCTGCCGCTGTGGGGGGACGCCGAAGCCGTCGCCGCCGCCAACGACGCCGCGATCGACGCCTTCCGCGCCACGCCGCCGGACGCCGCCGAATCGGTCACGCTGACCCCGCTGACGCCGTCGCCAACGCTCGTGACGTTCGTCTTCGCCGCAGCGATGCTCGCCATCGAGGCCTGGGTCGCGCTGGTGATGTGGCGGTTCCCCCATCGCCTGATCGCCCACCTGTCCGTCTGGTTCTTCGTCGCGTCGCTGTCGGTCATCCGGCAAGAGATGACCTTCATCACGGTGCTCTGCGCCGTCGGCCTGTTGTCCTGCCCCCCGACCTTGCCCAAGATCCGCCTGGGCTACGCCGTTCTGACCACGTTCGCCGCGGCGTCCGTGCTCAAAACGCTCAACGTCGTGTGATCGCGCGTCGGGCTCGGGCGACGCTGGCTTCACGTGGGCGACGGCGAGGCGCCCGGAAGCCGATCGCGGGGTGTGACGCCGAGCAGCAAGACGTACGCCGCCGGTATGAGCAGCAGGGCCACGACACTCGCGCCGGCGATGCCGCCGACGAGCACGATCGCGAGCGACGGCCAGAAGTCGCCGCCCACGAACACGAGCAGCGGGAGGAACCCGCCCATGGTCGTGGCCGTCGTCGCGAGGATGTGTCGCGTGCACCCGAGCACCGCGCGCACAACGGCGTCACGGTCGCCGGACGCGGCGTTCGGGTCGGCGCGGATGGCGGCCAGCACGACGATCGAGTCGTTGAGCGACACGCCGATCAGGCCCAACGTGCCAAGGATCATGTTGAAACTGACCGGGAAGCCCGAGGCCCACGTGGCAAGGAGGGCGAGGCCGACGGAGCAGAGGGCGACCACGCCGAGGATCGCCGCGCAACGCAGGCTCCGGAAGCTGAGGATCAGCGTCGCGATCATGATCACGACCAAGATGGGCACGTAGGTGGCGAGGTTGGCGGTGGCATCCTCGTTCTGCTCGGTCGAGCCCCCGGTCGCGAGCGCATAGCCCGGGGGCAACTCGAAACCGTCGGCCTCGAGCGAGGCCATGACCTCGGCCGCGGTGTCGATCGGCAGCGTGCCGACGCGGACGTAGGCGCTGATGGTGTTCGTACGGACGCGGTCGAAGCGCGTGATCCCGCCCAACTCGGGCCGCAACTCGAAGTCGCCCAAGGCGGAGGCGTGCAGCCACCGGTCCGCGCCGGGCACGGCCAGCGGCGTCGAAGCGACCGCATCGACCGAGCGCCGGTCGGCGTCCGCGTACCGCACACGCACCGGCAGCCGCTCGAGGTCTTCGAGCACCTCGCCCGACGCGCTGCCCTCGATGCCCGCCGCGAGTTGCCGCGCCACGTCGGTCAGCGACAGGCCCGCCAACCGCGCGGCGTCTTCGTCGGCCGCGAAGAACAGCTTCGGTTCCCCGCGCGGCATCGACGCCTGGGTGTGAAGGACGTCGGCGTGGGCCTGCAGCGCGACCCGCAACCGGTCGCCGAGCGCCTGGAGCACCTCGGTGCTCGGGCCGGTGACCCGGTACTCGATGTCGGCCACCACCGGCGGCCCCTGAGCGAACCGACGGACGATCACTTGCGCCCCGGGGTGGGCGGCGTCGAGCGCCGCCTGGATCCGTGGGACCAGGAGTTTCGTGCGCTCGGCGGTGTCCGTCGTCACGGCGGCCTGCGCGTAGTGCGGCGCGTTGTCCTGGTCCATCACGAGGTTGTAGTACACCGTCGGGAAGCTCCCGCCGACGACCCAGCTCACACCCTCGACGCCGTCGAAACGGCGCAAGGTGGTTTCGAGTTTGCTGGCGACGCGGGTCGTCTCCTCGATGCCGGTGTCTCGCGGCAGGAAGAGGCGGACCTCGAACATGTTCCGGTCGACCTGCGGGAAGAACTGGTTGCCCATCGTCGGCGCCACCGCGAAGCCGGCCAACGGCAGCGCCGCCGCCAGGGCGATCGCCGTGAAGGGACGGGCGTACAGCCATCGCAGGGCCTGCGGGTAGGCTCGGCCGATCGGGCCGAGGGTGACGCCGTCGCGCCACCAAAGCCGCGGTGAGCCGGGGGGCCTCGGCTTGCCAAAACGACCGGCCAGCGCCGCCGTGATGGTCATCGCCACCGCGAAGGACGCCACAATCGCCAGGACGACACTCAGCCCGATCGACCCCACAAAGTCGCCCGGGCCGCCGGGCAGCAGCATGATCGGCGTAAACGCGAGCACGGTCGTGACGGTCGAGGCCAGCAGCGGCAGGAACAGGTGCCGGACCGATTCGCCCACCGCTTTGACAGCGGGCATCCCTTGCGCCTTGCGACCGACGACTTCATCGGTCACCACGATCGCGTTGTCGATCAGCAGGCCCAGCGCGATGATCAGCCCGAAGATCGACATCTGATGGATCTGCTGCCCGGTGACCTGCCAACCGAAGAGCACTAGGCACACCACCATCGGCAGTGCGGTCGCGACGATCACCGCGGGCCGAAACCCCATGATGATCAAGACGGTCGCGACGATCACCGCGGCGCCGGCAAGGAGATTATTCGTCAACTCGGTGAGGCGCTCGGTCGTGTAGGCGGCCTGATCGAACACGCGGTCGATCCGCACGCCCGGGCCGCGCTGGGCTGCAAACACGTCGACCGCCGCCCTGGCCAACGGGATCCACTGGTCCACCCGAACTTCCGGCGACACACGCGCGGCGACCAGCACGCTGCGCCGGCCGTCGACCAGCCCCAGCGTATCGACCGGGTCAGACCAGCCCCGTTCCACGTCGGCCACGTCGCCGACCGTCAGCGTCGAACCCATGCCTCCCGCGACGACGGGCACGGCCGCCACACGGCGGACCGTCTCGAACTCGCCGTCCACCTCAAGCCGCAGGTCGCCGCGCGTTCCGCGGATCGTGCCCGCGGGC
Organism: Phycisphaera sp.; assembly: GCA_028285385.1. Taxonomy (GTDB): domain Bacteria; phylum Planctomycetota; class Phycisphaerae; order Phycisphaerales; family Phycisphaeraceae; genus CAZIXN01. The sequence continues at coordinate 4,120 of JANQPR010000006.1, read as the reverse complement.
TGTCGGCTGTCGGCCGCGCCGATCCGTTCGGCCAAGCCCGCCGCGTCCAGCCCCATCTCCGCCAACTCGTCCCGTGCGACCGTGACGGTCAACTCTTCGTCCACCGCGCCGTATACCCGAACCAACTCCGTGCCCGACACGTTGCGCAGCCGGTCGGCCAGTGCCTCACCAAGGCGCGTGAGCAGCCCGGCGGGTGCGCCGCCAGGGGACTGGGCTACGCCACTCCCATGCTCGGTCCCGTCGTACGTGACCCCCAGGATCAGCGTGAACGCCACCGGGTCGCGCTTGTCGTCGACTTCGGGCGTCAATGCGTCGGGCGGCAACTCACGCGTCGCTTCGCCGACCTTGTCACGGATCTCCGCGAAGATCGAATCGTTCTGGGATTCGGTGATCGTGTCGTCGAGTTCGACATTCACGACGGAGATTCCCGGTCGCGACGTCGTCTCCAGCGTCTTGATCGTGTCGATCTCGTCCAGCGCGTCTTCGAGCGGTTTGGTCACGAGTGCTTCGACACGTTCGGCCGACGCACCCGGGACGGGCGTCAGGATCAACGGCGCGCGGTTGACGATGCGCGGGTCTTCCAGACGCGGCAGCGTCGAGAGCGACGCGAACCCCGCGACGAAGACCACGGCGATGCCCAGCCAGAGCAGGTACGGGTTGCGGTAGAACGCCGTGGCCCATCGGGGCGATGCTGTCGTCGAGTCGGCACTTTCCGCACGGACGTTTGGCCATGTCACGAGGCGCCTCCGTCCGCGACGTTGCCTACCTCGGTCCACGGCACCTCGTTTGGCCGAATAACCATGCCCGGTGCGAGACGGTGCAGCCCTTCCGCCACGACGCGCACGGTCGGCGCGACCGTGGAACGAACGAACGCCCGGTCGGCTTCGGCGTGAACGACCTCCACGTCGGCTCGACGAATCGCTGTGGCGTGATCAGTCCTGTCCTCCAGGACGAACACCGCCCACAACCCGCGGACGCTCTGCGTCAAAGCCGACCTCGGGACCCAGAAACCGGTCGTCTTCACCTCGTGCGTCAGCGTGACCCGGGCCAAGTCGCCCTCGCGCACCTCGTCGGGACCGCCTCCGATCGCCGCGTCTAACCCGATCAATACGTCGACGCCCCGGGCAACTCGGTCGCGCGTCGGAAGGACCGCGACGACCGTACCCGGCAGCGTCCGGGCGGCCGCGTCAACGTCGAACGCGTCGCCAACGCTTAGTGTTCCCGCCGCCGAACCGCCGAGGCCAACCCGCACGCGCGGAGGGCCAGCCTCGAGCAGCCGCAGCACCGGCTCGCCCGCCGACACCACCCGCCCCGCGTCCACGGCCCGTTCGGCGACCACCGCGTCAAACGGGCTCCGCAGCTCCGACTTGCCGAGGTCGACCCGCAGCGACGCAAGCGCCGCCTCGGCGCGAGCGAGCGCCGCACGCGCAGCGGCTTCGCCCGAGGTTGCCTCGTCGTACTCCCGTTCCGTGGCCGCGTCGCGCAGCCGCACCCGCTCGACTCGAGCCAGCGTCAACTCGGCGAGCCTGAGTTCGGCCTTGGCTTCGGCGACCGATGCCTCAAGCTCCACCCGACGGGCTTCGAGCCGCTGCGTATCGAGCGTGGCCAGCAAGGCGCCGGAGACGACCGAGTCGCCCTCTTCAACCCGGACGTCGCGGACCATCCCGCCGATCTCGAAGCCCAGCCGACTGCTCTGACGCGCCTCAACCCGGCCGATGTACTGACGGCGCACGGTGTACCCGTCGGCGTACTCGGGGACGAACCACGACACGGGCAGCGGTTCGTCCTCGGACGCCTCGACTCCCGGAGTTTCGGAGTGAGCGATCCACCCGATCCCAACAACAAACGCCACCACCGCGATGGGCACCAACAAGCCCCACCAAACCCGGCGGCGAGTCCGGGCGCTCGGAGCGCGACGGCCATTCATCCGCGGCCTCCTTCGGATGGGCTTTGCGCATCGCGTGGCTTTTCTGAGGAAGACGGCGCGGCGGTGGGGTTCGCGAGCGGATCGCGACGCGTCCCCTGTGGCGTACGTTTGGGCATGGCTTCGCCAGTAAGTGCCGCGAACGCCGCGTCGGCGGCCGCTTCCCGGATCTCGGTGGAGAACGGACCGTCCGTCGCCCGGGCCAACATCAACGCACCGACCATCTGTGAGATCGCGGCGAGCGTGCGACGCCTCGACTCGGCCGGCGGCGCATCGATGTGTCGCTCGATGCTCGGGCACCTCTCCAGGCACAGCCGCGTGAACGCTTCGATCGCGGTCGGCCCGGACCGCGCGACCTCCCCGGCCAGCGGCGGAAACGGGCAGCCCTCCGCGACGTGCTCGAAGTGCGTCTGCCCGAGATAGGCGTCGACCCAGGCGCGCAGCCACGCGTCGCCCTCAAGACCCTCGAAGTGCGCTTCGAAGCGCTCCGTCACGCGGTCGAAGCCTTGGGTGATGACCTCGACGATCAGGTCTTCCTTGGACTTGAAGTGGGCGTAGAACCCGCCGTGCGTCAACCCCGCGTCACGCATAATCGCCGCGACACCGGCCGACGCCAGGCCCTCCGCCCGGAACCGCCTAGCGGCGGCGGCCAAGATCTGCTCGCGGGTCTCCGACTTGTGTTCGGTGGGGTATCTCATGGCCCGAATCGAATGTGCCGATACAATGATATGATAGTCATCATATAAAAATCAAGACGGTCTTTGGCATGGATTGAACCCTGACCAGGCCATGCCGTCGCTTCGCACGCCATGCGCAACGCGTCTCAAGCAGCGAAACCGCAACGGAGCACCGCGAGGCGCGACTCGCAAAAGATTCGATTTTTTATTGATTTATGACGTTTTACGTCGCGGATAACTGGCCCGTACGGGACCATCGACTTCGGCGACAGCGTCGAACGAACTGAACCGAAGAATGAAAACGCGAAAATTGAGTTCATGCGGCTTGACTTTATAGACGACTGGTCTATTATGTCACCCATGAGCACCACCGCCTCCCCCGAACTCGACAGCCGCGAACGGATGATCCAGGCCGGAACGGCTGTCATCACGGAGAAGGGCTACCACGGCTGCGGCCTCAAGGAGATCCTCGACGCCGCGGGCGTCCCGAAAGGCTCGTTCTACCACTACTTCAAGTCCAAGGAAGACTTCGGCGTCGCGGTCATCGAGGACTTCATGGCCCGGTACGCCAACAAACTCGCCAAAGACCTCACCGATCGCAGCCGACCGGCGCTGCAGCGGCTCCACGACAAGTTCGCCTCTGCCAAGCAGTGGTACGCCGAACGGGGGTACGAACAGACCTGCCTCGTCGCAAAGCTGGGCATGGACGTGGCTTCGATGAGCCCCTCGATGCAGGCGGCATTGAAGTGCGGCATGGACCAGTGGAAGGCTGTCTACGCCCGCTGCCTCCGCGAAGCACAGGCGGAAGGCGACCTCGACGCGTCCTGGGACCCCGATGCGCTGGCGGCTTTTCTGCTGGACGCTTGGGAGGGCGTGGCGGTCCAGACCCAGATCGCCCGAGACACCAAGGCCATCCAGAACTTCCTCACGATTGTGTTCGACCGCGTGCTCAAGCCCTGAAGTTTTTTTTCAACCGGAATAGACGACCGGTCTAACTAGTCCTGAACAACAGCCCCACCCCTTTTCGTTTGAGAGGAACACCATGACCGCCCTGCCGACCGTCAACGACCCAGCCCGCAGCTCAGACTCGTCCTCGGAGGCCCGACATCGCCGGCCAGCCGTGTGGGACCGAGCCGTCCGGCTCAGTGACCGCTCGCCGGCGTCTTTACTGGCTCGGGTGCGCGACGCCCAGCTACGGGCCGCCATGGCCGGTCGGGTCGAGGCCTCACGCCGATACGCAGCCCTTGCCAGTCGTCTGGGCTGGCCTCAGTGGGGTACGCCTAAGACCGGCTTGGCGACGCTCGGACTCGCCGCCGCTCTCACGCTTAGCGCACCAGTCTGGTCAACCGCTCAACCCGCGACCCCGGTCCGCGTGGCGGCGGCCCAGGCCGAGGTCGTGGCCGATCACCAGCGCGTCACCGGCAGCCTTCGGGCCGTCTCGCGCTCGGACGTCGCCGCCGAGGAAGCAGGGGCGATCGCGACCGTTGTGATCGATGGAGGCGACACCGTCGTTGCCGGC
>JANQPR010000234.1 GCA_028285385.1 Phycisphaera sp. | reverse complement strand
GCAGGACGCCCTGACAAGTGAACAGGTCAAACCGATCCGCGTGTGGACCGCGCGGCCCGTCGGGCTCTGCCTGCTGCTCGTGTCGGCGGCGCGACGCGGCGGGGCCGTGCAACTCGACGCGACGATCACCGCCGACACGAGCAGCAGGCAGAGCCCGACGGGCCGCGCGGTCCACACGCGGATCGGTTTGACCTGTTCACTTGTCAGGGCGTCCTGCCGGTTCACGCCGAGGCCTCCATGCCGTCGGGAAAGTCAAGTCGCGATGTGCACGCCGAGCGTTGGCGACGCGCGCCGTCATGGCGTCGGCACTTCGGCCTGCGCCGGGCTGCCCGGATCGCGCTGGCCGCGGGCGAGGTACACGGCCTGGCCGGGGCGTACGGCCCAGATGTTCTCGACACCCTCGACGCCGCGGTCGCTGATGAAGTACACCTCGCCGTCGGGCGACCACACGGGCTGCAGGTTGGCGAAACGCCCGGTCGTGAGCTTGGCCCGCCCGGTGCCGTCGCGGTTGATCACCCACACGTCAGCCCGGGTCGGCTTGCTGGGATCGTCGCTCTGCGGGTCAATCACCGTGCAGAAGACGATGTTCTGCCCGTCGGGCGACCACTCGGGCGTGATGACCGCGGCGTTGCTGCTGACCGCGATCTCGGTCGGGCTGATGGCCTCGCCGTCGACAACGTCGACGGTCCAGACGCTGAACCACCGGCTGCCGCGTTCGCGGGCGCGCTGGAACACGATCGTGTCGTCGGTCGGCGACCAAACGGGGAACAGCCCGTGCCCGATGATTCGCTTCTTGGTCGGCCGGGCGAGGTCAACGAGCACCAGCTCCCACTGCCCGGACTGCGAGCCGTAAGAGCAGTACACGAGCTGTGAGCCGTCGCGGCTGAAGCTGGGGTGGATGTTGTGCGCGTCGTCATTGGTGAGCTTGACGACCTGGCCGCCGGTCGCGTCCGTGAGGTAGATGTCCCACGAGCCCGAGCGGTCGGAGCAGAACGCCAAGGTCTGCCCGTCGGGCGAGACCGCGGGCATCACGTCGTTGCTCGGGTCGCTGGTGAGTTGGGTGACCGCGGTGCCCCCGACGCTCTGGACGTAGATGTCGGCCGTCTCGCGGTGGCGGGTCGACGCGAAGTAGAGCTTCTGTCCGGACGGGTCGACCTCGACGTCGAAGTCCGCACCCTCCGTGGTGAACGTGACCCGGCGGAGGTTGTCCTGCGTGTCGAGCGGGCTGGCGGCGGCGTTGGGCGACTGCCCGTTGAACTGGCCGTAGAGGTTGAACTGCCCGGGGTTGCCGCCGCGCGGCGCGTCGTACTCGGGGCGGTCGGCGGCCTGGATCGTGGCTTTGGCCGAGTTGTGAGCGAACGTTTCGAGGTCGGCCGGCGGTTCGAACCGGGACGACGTCAAGGCGACACGGGGCCGCGTCTCGGCGTCGGTCGCCACGGCGGCCGGTGTTGGCGTGCCGGGGAAGGCGACGGCGTCGGGCGGCGCGACGGCGGGGCGGCGCGTCGGCTGCGACCACCCGTCGGCCGGCGACGGGTGCGCGACGGTCACCTGCGTCGAGACCGAGGTCCGCGTCGGCTGGCCCGGCTGGCTGGCCCGCTGCGCGAGCGGGGTGTAGTTGCGGTGGGCGTCGGTGACGAAGCCGGTGCTCGGCGTCGTGTAGGTCGTGCAACCCGTCAGCGCCACGGCGAGCAGCGCGGCGGTTGAAAAAGCGGTGACGGTGCGGGTCGGGCGAGCGTGAACCGGAGCAAGCCGCATGGTGAAGAACCCCTGGGGACGGGCGGAGGAGGGTGTCGACGGGCCCGGACAAACTCGGACCCGCCGCTGCCTTCGGGGTATCGGACGAACCGCGGCCCGGCCCTTCATCGCCCCGCGACCCCGGCCTTATCGGACAGGCCCGTCGATCCGCTTGAACCCTCGGACCGCGGCCACGAGCCCGGCACTGCCCGCACAAACATGTCGCTTGATGCGCCGCAGTTGAACGCCCCGCCAGTCGGTCAATGGAACAAAACGCCGCGGCACGCCATAATGCCGGTGCAACTCGGGCATGGACCGAGAACCCGCCGCCCGCCCGCGTGGCGCGATGCGCCGCCGGACCCGCCGGGCCGAACCGACCGCCCCGCGCCAGCCCCGGGAGAGACGCCGGCCGCTCCGTGCCTCGCGGACGCCGCGCGACCCCTACCGCCCGCCCCGCCGCCAACCCCGGCCCCACCGTGACCCCCGACCCCGGCTTCTTCGAAACCCTGCTCCTGGCCCTGCGTTGGCCGCTCACCGCGGCGTGGGTCGGCGTGATCGTCGTGCTCTCGTTGTTCGGCCTGCACCGGTACTGGCTGGTCTACCTCTTCCACCGCCACCGCCGGGACTACGCCCGCCCCGCCCGACGCTTCGCCCCGGACGTGCTCCCGCGGGTCACCGTTCAGTTGCCGATGTTCAACGAGGGCGCAGTCGCCATCCGCGTGATCGACGCCGCCTGCGCGATCGACTACCCCGCCGACCGACTGCAGATCCAAGTCCTCGACGACTCCAACGACGGCACGGAGCAACTCACCACCCAGCGCGTTGCCTACTGGCGAGCCCGCGGCGTCGACATCGAGCACCGCCACCGCACCGACCGCACCGGGTACAAAGCCGGCGCACTCGCCCAGGCCACGCCGCACGCCACCGGCGAGCTCATCGCGATCTTCGACGCCGACTTCGTGCCCCCCGCCGACTTCCTCCGCCGCACCGTCCACCACTTCACGGACGAGTCGCTTGGCATGGTGCAGACGCGCTGGGAACACCTCAACCGCGACGACTCGCTGCTCACCCGCGGACAGGCCGTCTTCCTTGACGGACATTTCGTCATCGAGCACACCGCCCGCAACCGCAGCGGGGCGTGGATGCACTTCAACGGCACCGCTGGCCTTTGGCGTAAGCAGTGCATCGCCGACGCCGGCGGCTGGCACCACGACACGCTCACCGAAGACATGGACCTCAGCTACCGCGCCCAGCTGGCCGGCTGGGACTTCCGCTTCCTGCCGCACGTCGCGTGCCCCGCCGAGCTGCCCCCGGAGGTCAACGCCTTCAAGAGCCAGCAGCACCGCTGGACGAAGGGCTCCGTGCAGGTCGCGCTCAAGCTGCTCCCGACGCTGCTCCGCGCCAAGCTGCCCGGGCGGGTCAAGCTAGAAGCGGCGGCGCACATGCTCTGCCCACTGGTCTACCTGGCCGTCCCGGTCTTCACGCTGCTCTGCTACCCGGCCGTATACGTCAATTTCCACGTCACCGAGCCCGGCAGCTGGACAGGGTTGGTCCTCGGCGCGCTATTGCTTACGCTCGGCACGTTCTCCGCGGCGGCGTTTTATGTCACCAGCCAGCGCGCTCTTCGACGCTCCGGCTGGCTCGCACTCGTGCAGGTCCCGATGCTCATGTCCATCGGCATCGGCATCGCGCTCAACAACGGGTTGGCCGTCCTCGAAGCCCTGCTCGGCAAACAGAGCGAGTTCGTCCGGACACCGAAGTACGCCAGCGACTCAACGGGGACCAAATCAAAACGCACCCAAGGCCGAGTCAGCGTGATCCCGATCCCGTCGCTCAAGCTCTCCGTCACCGTCGCGGAACTCGTCATGGGCGCCGTGATGGTCGAAGCCGCCCGCCTGTCGCTGAGCCAATCAAGCACGATGGTGTCGCTGCCGTTTCTCATCCTGTTCGCGACCGGCTACCTCTACGTCGGCGGCACCAGCCTCCTCACCCACGCCCAAGCCTGGCTCGACTCCCGCCCGCGCAAGCGCACCCAGCCGGCGCAAGCCTGGCCTTGATCGCCACGCGGGTTTCCCGGTAGTAGGTCAGTCTGAAATGTCTGCAGCCTGTAGTTAGGCCATCTCGGATGATGCTCTCAAAGAGCACCTTACCGTCGTTTCGGCAACCTCGATGTCGCCCCATTCCAAATGCGGGCACGCACGCGCCAGCTTGAGGGCAGCGTCCATATCGACCGCGCGGACGATCGAATAGCCCAGGACACAATCGGGCCTTTCGGCAGCAGACCCTCGCCTCCCCCCGACCCGTTGACAATCTCTCACCGGTGTGCCTGGAACGATGACCGCCTCGCCCAATCCGGCGACCCACGTATCGAATCGCGCCTGTCCTTCCCGGGCTTCGGCCGCGGTTTGCCCGTCAGAGTCGGCCGGATCGCCACGATAGGAGAACAAATAATCTGGCATGATCGCACCTACGCAAACAGCGGCTTGCTGATGGCCTAACGAAGAACGGCTCAGGTGCCGGCCGCACGCAGAAGCTGGCTCCCAACCAGCGATACCCCAGCGTATCACCACATTTCAGACTGCCCCACTGCCGTTTTCCCCGCCTCGCACCGCAGCGGGCGTCGGGCAATCCGACGACCTTATCCTGCACGCGTGGACGATTTTCGCCCCCCGCTTCGATTCGAACGGACCGTTGCCGGCGAACGCCTCGTACTCCCCCGCCGCCGCGCCAGAAAGACCTTGGGCGCACTGGCGTTCACCACGGTCCTCGGGGCGTTCTTCGTCGGCGTCCCCGGGTGGGCGATGGGTTGGCCCGCGCTGCAGGAGCTGGCCAGCGACGCGCCGCTTGCAACCAAGGGCGCCCGCGCCCTGCTCGTGCTGTTCACGTTGCCGTTCGTTCTGATCGGCCTGGGCGTCGGGGCCGGGCCCTGGATCATTCTGCTTTCCCGCACCAAGCTGTACCTCGAGCAGGACGAACTCCGCGTTTTCCGCGGGATCGGTCCCCTCGGCTTCTCGCGCCGCCGGACGACGCGCGGCATCACCGGCTTGGAGATCGAAGTCGGCACCTCTCGGACCAACGGCGGCCCCCGCAAGCCGATGAACAACTTCGCGACGCTTGTCGCCAACTATGGCGACGAAGCAAAGCCTTTCCACGTCGCCGTCGGCTACCCCCGCGAGTTCCTGCGCGACCTCGCCGACTTGCTCCGCGACAAACTTCAACCTCGCGGCTGGACCACGGCCGAACCCACGCTGACGATCACCGAATCGCTCAGCGACGATGAAGACGACGCCGACGATCCGCGCCACGGCTACCCCGCGACACCCGACGGCGTCGACGGCGAACCGATCCCGCCCCAACCCGCTAAGAGCACCATCACCGTCGAAACCATCGGCCACCGGATCGCGTACCGCGTGCCGCCTCGCGGCCTGCTCCGCGGCTCGCATGGCATGTGGTTCTTTGCGCTATTCTGGAACGGGATCACCTGGCTATTCGTGTTCGCCGCCCTGTTCGGCGACATCGAGACGGATTCGGGCGCGCCACCGCCGTGGTACTTCCTGTACCCGTTCCTCGCCCTGTTCGTCGCCATCGGCGCCGCGTTGGCCTACCAGGCAATCCGCATGGGCACACGACGCGTGCTCCTGGAAGTTGACCGCGTCAGCGATCCGCCCGCGCTGCGCCTCACCGACCGCAACTGGGTCCGCCGCACCGCCTTTGACTTCCGCCCCGGCGACGTGACCGCCGTCCGTGTCGCCAACAGCGGGATGTCGAGCAACGACACGCCCGTCAAACACCTCAAAATCCACCTCTCGGAACGCGCCGCCGACCCGCTGCCGCGCCGCTTTCGGAAGAGCCGCGAGCTCGGCTTGTTCGTCGAACGCAAGCAAGACGAGTTGCGTTGGCTCGCCGCCCGTCTCCGCTACGACCTGCGCGTCCCCCGAAACCCGCCGCGGGAAGACGGCTAGGCTCGCAGCGTGGCCTCGATCCGTTTGACCTGTTCCGCCAACTGCTCGGCAGGGATCGCCTGCACCGCGTGCTTCCCTTCGACCGGGTCGCCGTCCTCGTCCAACGGCACCCAGCTCCGGCAGCCCGCAAACGGCGCGCGGTTCGGGATCACATGCGGTTCGCCCAGACGCGACACCCGCACCGCCAACGCGTACAGCGGGCGCGCGGGCTTGTAGCTGAACCTCATGTCCACCTGTTCCGGCGTCCACGCGTGCAAGTCGTCGAGCTCGTCAAACGCCTCGCGCGACGGCACTTCCCACACGCCTGCTACTTCAGCGACGCACGCAATCACGACGTTGTCCGGCTCGGCCTCGATCGGCGTTGACCGCATCCCCACCCGTAGGCACGGCTTGATCCACTCGAGCCGTTCGTGCTCCCACGCCGGGAACATCCCGAACCGTTCGTGCTCCAGCCGGAACCGCCCCGGGCCGTCGAACTCCTGCACCCCGCCCTTGCGAAGTAACAGACACACCCGCCCCGCGGCCAACAGGTCACAGACGATCGCCCACTCCTTGAGCGCGACGCCGACCATCACATCCGCTCGACCACGCCGATGCCGAGCAGGCCGAGCCCGCGTTCGATTGTCGCCGCAACCATGCCGCACAACGCGAGCCGGCTGCGTTTCGTCGGGTCGTCGGGCGCCTTGAGCACCGGGCAAGACTCGTAGAACCGGTGGTACAGCGTCGCCAGCTCGAAAAGGTACGTGCACAAACGGTGCGGCTCGAGCGACGCGCCGACCGACGACACCACTGCGCCGAACTGCGAGAGCTTCAGCACGAGCTGCCGCTCCGCCGATTCTCCAACGACGATGCCAAACCCGGTGACTTCTTTCGGAGCAACCCCGCCCTTCCGGAAGATGCTGCGGATCCGCGTGTAGCTGTACTGCAGGTACGGCGCGGTGTTGCCCTCGAGGGCGAGCATCCGGTCCCAGTCGAAGACGTAGTCTTTGATCCGGTCGTTGGACAGGTCGGCGTACTTCACCGCGCCAATCCCCACGGCCTTCGCAACCGCTTCGCGTTCTTTGGCCGGGAGGTCGGGGTTCTTTTCCGCGATCACTTTGTCGGCGCGCTGAACCGCCTCGTCGAGCACGTCCGCTAGCTTCACCGTGCCGCCGCTGCGGGTCTTGAACGGCTTGCGGTCTTTACCCAGGATCGTTCCGAAGGCGACGTAATCGAGTTGCACCCCGCTGTCGACCCAGCCGGCCCTGCGCGCCGCGGCAAAGAACTTGTTGAAGTGGTCCCGCTGCCGAGAGTCGACGACGTACACCACCCGGTCGGCCTTCAAGTCCTGAACGCGGTAGCGCACCGCCGCGAGGTCCGTGGTGGCG